>DCHP01000054.1:45369-62373 GCA_002315675.1 Rikenellaceae bacterium UBA1749
TTCATAAAGTTACCCAACATACCGGCAAAGCCATAAGTACCTTTCCAGATATTACCAAATGGAGCTGCCATATTGGTGACAAATGAGATCATCGCAAAGATGAAACACATTGTTACGATGGCGATTACATTACCGCCTTTTTTTTGTTCTGTCATAATTGATATTTTTTGTTAAATTAAAATTTTTCGAAATATTATTCAGCTGTGAATGAATAGATTATATGTTGCTGATATGTACTACCCGGTTCAAGCACGCAAGAAGGGAAATCAGGTTTGTTCGGGGTATCCGGAAACGACTGGCATTCCATTGCAACACCTGAACGGTCTGAATATGTTGAACGTTTACCCTCAGGAGCTCCATCAAGCCAGTTTCCGGTGTAAATCTGAATTCCGGGCTGGGTAGTAGTTACTGAGACCTTACGTCCTGTTGTTGTTTCAAATAGTTCGGCTGCCTTACACAACTTTCCATTTGCCCAGTTATCAATTGCCCAACAATGATCATAACCCTTACCCCAGATTAATTGCTGGAACGATTCGGAAATACGTTCTCCAATAGCATGAGGCTGCATGAAGTCCATCGGTGTACCTTTAACGCTTTGCAATTCACCAGTAGGGATTGCTGTGGAATCTGTAGGAAGGAATTTATTGCAATATAATTTCAAAGAGTGGTCAAGGATATCACCATTACCATCACCTTTCAGATTGAAATAGACATGATTTGTAAGATTAACTATTGTTTTCTTGTCACATGTCGCATAGTAATCAATTTTGAGATTTGCGTCATCATCCCAGTTGAACCTGGCCTGAACTGTCATATTTCCGGGATATCCTTCCTCCCCATCCGAACTGACATATTCCATAACAACGACCTCACCCTCAACAGATGACTCCCACACATGATTCTGGAATCCCATCGGACCACCATGAAGGTGATTCGGACCATTGTTGACTGCCAGTCTGTATTGAACACCATCCAATGTAAATCTTCCTTTACATATCCTGTTTGCATATCGTCCGACACTCTTCCCGAATGCAGCTCCATCGCAGAAATAATCTTTCCAATCCTTGTATCCCAGTACGACATCATCAATCTTGCCATTCTTGTCAAAGACGCCGATACCAGCTATTGTAGCTCCAAGATTAAGTACTTTAACCCATTCGCCGCGGGAATTTGTGATAGTATAAAGAATAATAGGTTCTCCCTTATCATTCATTCCCCATACTTGTTGCTCAATCATATACTTGTTGATTTTATTATTTGAAAAGAGGAGTTGGATATACTCCCTCGTCTGTCAGTTTCTGGATTCTTGCAACTGTTGCAGGACGGTCCTCCTTATATGTAACTCCGAACCAGCTGCTTGTAGTTGAAAGGACTTTCAATGTTGCTTTTCCTGAAGAAATCAGTTTGTTTACCAGCAGAGGTATAAAGAATTCAGCCTTAAGATTCTGCCTATTCTCATCCAAAAAATCCTTGAACATGCTTTCCGAATGTTCAAAATAATCAGGAGTAAATCCGAACAGATTCATCGAAACAGGAATATTTTCCTCCAATGGATGAGTACCGTCAGCTTCAATATAGACAATCTGACCATTCTGGCGTTCTATCTTTGTACGTTCTACAATTCCAGTAAGATATTTCTCATCATTGACCGTACATACCCCCCTGCTAACCGTTCCGTTTTCAGACAACGTCTTGCAGACTTCATAGCCTACCATAGCATACGAGCCTGGTTTATCAACTTCAGAAAGGAATTTACCCATTACTTCAATTGCATTCTGACCATAAAAATCATCAGCGTTGATTACAGCAAAAGGCTCGTTGATAGCAGAAGCTGCCATCATAAGGGCATGATTGGTACCCCATGGCTTTTCTCTTCCTTCTGGAACAGTGTAACCTTCTGGAAGATAATCCAGTTCCTGATATACATATTCAACTTTTATCTTATGTCCAAAGCGTTCCTCATTCATTATAGCCTTAAACTGGTCAGAGAAACTATGTCTGATAACAAAAACAACTTTGCCAAATCCTGCACGGATAGCATCAAAAACAGAAAATTCAATAATCGCTTCACCTGCCGGGCCTACTCCATCAATCTGTTTCAATGATCCATATCTTGAGCCCATTCCGGCAGCCAATACTAAAAGTGTGGGTTTCATAAATAAAATTTCAATAAAGTGTTACTATTTGTAGATATACTACTTTACAAATTTAGTTTAAAAAACTAACTTTGCAAAAGATTAAAAACGCGTTATGAAATTATCTGTAATCAAATATCTTTCCCAGAAAATCAGGTTTTCAGCTACCAGAGTCCACACTGATGAGGAAATATGGCATATCAATTCTTCAAGGATAAATGTCATAATAGGAATTATCCTATTCCTGCTGGTAATTGCCGGACTGGTTATATTTCTGACACTGCGTTCACCGCTTGCAAACTATATTCCTGGATTCCATGGCAAGAAATCCCAGGAAAAACTGGTTGAATCCCTTTACAAATTAGACTCACTTACAAACGAGGTTAATCGTTGGGAAAAATACAATGAGAATCTTACCCTAGTACTCGATGGTGGAAATTCCGTATCCGAGGCTGTTGATTCAATTACAAAAACGGACAGAAAAATAGCCCCTAGAATTGTTCTGGATTCCATTTTCAGGGAAAAAGTAAAACAGGACTCACTGCTTCATCATACAGGACGGAAGAATCAGATAAAGAATGTCTTTGAATTGCTACCTCCTTCATCGGGAATGATTTCATCAAGATTCAACCCGGCTATAGGGAACAATGGAATCGTCATTACTCCACCGCCATCAGGGAGTATTCTGGCCGTAATGGATGGTACTATCGTAAATTCGACATGGAATCCAACAAATGGGTGGACAATAATAATACAGCATTCAGGCGGTCTGATTTCCGTATACAAATATCTTGCAAGTTCATTACTATCCTCCGGACAGAGAATCGGGGCCGGGGAAGTAATAGGAATGGCATCATCACTGGAATCAGGGACTACACCTAAACTTGAGTTTGAAATCTGGCACAACGGAAATGTTGTTGATCCAGAAAACTACATAAGATTTTAAACATGCAGAAACAACGACTTGCAATATTAGGAGCCACCGGCTCAATAGGTAGGCAGACTATTGATGTCGTACTGGCACATAGTGATTTATTCAGTGTGGAATTGCTTTCAGCCAACAGTTCCTGGAAAGAACTGGCTGATCTGTCGGTAAAGGTAAATGCCGGTACAGCAATCATTACTGATGACAGATTCTGTGATAGTCTTAAATCAGAACTTGAAAATACAGACATCAAGGCTTATGCCGGAGAGAATGCATTGATTTCTGAATTGTCTAATTCGAATATCGATACAGTTGTGGTCGGGATTTCGGGATTTGCAGGATTAAGACCTACTTTGGCTGCTATCAAGGCGGGCAAAAAGATTGCTTTGGCCAACAAGGAGACCCTTGTTGTCGGAGGCGACCTTGTAATTCCCATGTCAAAGCAATACAGTGCGCCAATAATTCCTGTCGACTCCGAACATTCTGCAATTTTCCAATGCCTGGCAGGAGAACATTCTCCGCTGGAGAAATTGATAATAACAGCTTCCGGAGGAGCATTGAGGGACGTACCTATTGAGAAACTTAAAGATGCGACTCCAGCTCAGGTCCTGAATCATCCGTCATGGGATATGGGACCGAGGGTAACTGTCGATTCTGCAACCATGCTGAATAAGGGATTCGAGATAATAGAAGCCCATCATCTTTTTTCAGCCCCATGGGACAAAATCGATGTGGTTATCCACCCTGAGAGTATTATCCACTCCATGGTAGAATTTGAGGACGGAGCCGTTAAAGCTCAATTAGGTATTCCTGATATGAGAATTCCAATTCAGTATGCATTATCATTCCCATACAGGCAGAAAATGCATAACAGCAAAAGATACAATCCAATAACCCCTCTGACTTTCAGGGAAGTTGATTTTAGAAGATACCCATGTCTTAAACTTGCATACGAATGTATGAAAGAAGGCGGAAGTTCTACGGTAGTATTAAATGCAGCAGGGGAAATTGCTGTCAAAAGATTCCTTTCCGGAGAAATTCCATATACAGGAATAAGCCAGGTTATCGAGAATGTTCTCAACGGGATTGCTACGGAAAAAATAACTAACTTTGATAATATTTTCGAAATAGACAGAATTGCCAGGGAAATGGCAACCAGATAAATTATTGTAAACTAAATTCAGATTTGTTGCGGAAAGTAAATTTTACGGATAATGGAGACACTTATTAAAATCTTACAAGTAATACTTAGCTTATCGCTTCTTGTAATAATACATGAAGCGGGTCATTTTATGTTTGCTAAGATATTCCACTGTAGAGTTGAGAAATTTTATCTTTTTTTTGATTGGAAATTTTCAGTATTAAAATACAAAAGGGGAGAAACAGAATTCGGCATTGGATGGATTCCATTTGGCGGTTATGTAAAAATAGCCGGAATGATAGATGAATCCATGGACAAGGAACAGCTGGCTGCCCCAATGCAGCCATGGGAATTTAGGGCAAAACCTGCATGGCAAAGGTTCTTTATAATAATTGGCGGTGTACTTATGAATGTTGTACTTGCAATCGTCATTTATGCCGGAATCAGTTGTGTTTGGGGGGAGCAATATATTTCAACAACAGATGTTCACAATGGGTATTCATATTCCAGTCTTGCACACGAAGCAGGATTTATTGATGGAGACCAGATTCTGAGCATTGATGGCAACATGCCTGAGAATGTTTCATTGATTACCTACGAAATGGCTCTCGCCAAGGACCGTAACATTCTTGTCAACAGGAATGGTTCCGAAGTTTCGGTTACCATAAGCGATACCATAATCAAAAAGATGCTGAAAGATCCTACTTTCGTCCAGCTTAGAATACCTTTCGTCATTGACTCCGTACAAAATGGCATGGGAGCAGAAAGGGCATCACTGCAGAAAGGGGATAGTCTCGTATCTGTGAATGGACATGAGATGGTATATATGGATCAGTTCAAGTCTGAATTTGCAAAAAACTGCAATGATACAATCAGTCTTGGGTTTATCCGTAACGGAGAATTGCAATGCAAGGATGTATTTGTAAATGAACATGGAACAATAGGAGTATTTGTCGGGAATTCCCTTCTTGACTACTACCCTGTCACTACGAAAAGCTATAATTTCCTTGAAGCTATTCCTCATGGATTCAAGAGAGGAATAAAGGAAATAGGTGATTATCTTTCTCAATTAAGATTGATAGTATCTCCTGAAACAGAAACTTACAAGGAAGTTGGTGGTTTTATTGCTATCGGTAAGATATTCCCTGGTGAATGGGACTGGTACAGATTCTGGAATATTTCAGCACTTCTGTCAATTATGCTTGCAGTGATTAACATTCTTCCTATACCGATGCTGGATGGTGGACATCTTGTATTTATTATTTGGGAAATGATTACACGCAAGGCACCAAGTGAAAAGGTTATGGAAGTAGCTCAGTACATTGGGCTATTCATTGTACTAGCACTGGTTATTCTTGCAAACGGAAATGACATATTAAAATTATTTCTGAAATAACATGGAAATACAAACACTTAAGAACAATCTAGGGATCATCGGAACTTCACCTGCACTATATAGGGCAATTGAAGTGGCCGTGCGCGTTGCGTCTACAGATTTAAGTGTACTGATTACTGGCGAAAGCGGGGTCGGGAAAGAGTTCTTCCCAAAGATAATTCACATGAATTCAGCCCGTAAGCACAATAAATATATTGCCGTAAACTGCGGTGCAATACCTGAAGGGACCATTGAAAGTGAACTGTTCGGACATGAAAAAGGTGCATTTACCGGTGCCACGGAAGCAAGGAAAGGTTATTTCGAAGAAGCAAATGGTGGTACAATTTTCCTTGATGAGGTCGCGGAATTACCTCTTACCACACAGGTTCGCCTTCTAAGAGTTCTTCAAAGTGGAGAATTTATTAGAGTAGGTTCCTCAAAGGCGCAGAAGACTGATGTCAGGGTAATTGCCGCAACAAACATTAATTTATCCGAAGCTATAGAAACAGGGAAATTCCGTTCAGACCTGTATTACAGATTGAATACTGTACCTATCCAGATTCCGGCGCTGAGGGAAAGGAAGGAAGATATTCTACTCCTGTTTAGAAAATTTTCAAGTGATGTCGTCGTAAAATATGGCTTCCCACCTGTAACTCTCGACAAAAAAGCTGAAAGTCTGCTTCTTAATTACTCGTGGCCAGGAAATGTTCGGCAATTGAAAAATATTGCTGAACAAATCGCCACTTTGGAACAAGGGCACGAAATAACGACTGACACCATCAAAGCCTATCTTGGGGATTTCGGGAATGATGAACTTCCAATGCTGCATCCAGATCACAGATCTTCATCTCATAACAGCGGTTTTTCGGATCCTACAGAAAGAGATATTCTCTATAAACTCCTGTTTGAACTCAAAGGAGAAGTGACTGAATTGAAAGCCATGATGAAGAACATCCAAAATGGCGAACAGAAGACAACGGTGATGCAGAATTCCGAGATTCAGTCCATCAATACGCCTAGTCATGACATCGCAGACAATATCCATGAAGAACCAACATGGAGCGAAGTTGAAGAAGTCGTGGATTTCGACACATCAGGCGAGATGGCTCCAATGACAAAAGAAGAGAAACAGCGTAGGGATATTATCAAAGCCCTTCAGAAAAACAATGGCAACAGGCGCAATGCTGCAAAAGAGCTGTTCATTTCTGAAAGGACACTATACAGAAGAATAAGGGAACTTGACATAAAATATTAACTGACGTTTATGAAACAATATCTTGATTTACTACAGCACATAATGGATAATGGTGTGGACAGGGCAGATAGAACCGGCACAGGCACCCGCTCTGTTTTTGGGTATCAGATGCGATTCAACCTTGAAGAAGGTTTTCCACTCCTAACAACAAAAAAACTATACCTGAGAGCCATTATTTATGAATTGCTATGGTTTTTAAAAGGGGACACCAATGTCAAGTATCTTCAGGACAATAAAGTAACCATATGGGATGAATGGGCAGATCCAAAGACGGGAGATCTGGGACATGTATATGGTTATCAATGGAGAAGTTGGCCTACGGCAGACGGCGGACATATTGATCAGATCAGTAATCTAATAGAGCAGATAAAAAAGAATCCTGATAGCAGAAGACTTATTGTAAGTGCGTGGAATGTTGCAGATATAGACAACATGGCTTTGCCACCATGCCACACGATGTTCCAGTTCTATGTAGCAAACGGAAAACTTTCATGTCAGTTATATCAAAGATCTGCAGATACATTCCTGGGAGTTCCTTTCAATATTGCGTCCTATGCCCTTCTTACCATGATGATTGCACAGGTTACAGGACTCCGTCCAGGTGAGTTTATCCACACGTTGGGAGACACTCATATTTATCTTAACCACTTCGACCAGGTCAGAGAACAATTATCCCGAGAGCCGAGAACTTTACCTAAAATGATTATCAATCCTGAAAAGAAATCCATTTTTGATTTTGAATTTGAAGACTTCTCCTTGGAAGGATATGATCCATGGCCTAAGATAACTGCGCCTATTTCTGTATAAATCTCACTTCGTATTAAATCAACCTTCGTATAATGATTATCTCAATAATAGTCGCAAAGGCAAAAAATAACGCTATAGGCAAGGACAATCAGCTGCTATGGCATATCTCTGAAGATTTGAAACACTTCAAGGAAATAACGTCGGGACATTCAATCATTATGGGTAGAAAAACCTATGAAAGCATTGGGCGCCCGCTTCCAAACCGTAGAAATATTATTATCTCCAGAAAGATCACGGATGCCCCCACTGGAACTGAAATTGCAAAGTCATTGGAGCATGCAATAATGATGTGCGAAGGCGAAGAAGAGATATTCATTACAGGAGGAGGACAAATATACAAGGAAGCTATTGATATTGCTGATAGATTATACATAACTGAAGTCGACGGGGAGCCTGAAGCAGATACTTTTTTCCCTTCAATAGAAAATGATGATTCATGGAAGGAATGCTTTAGAGAAAAGCATGAAGGTTTCTGTTTCATTAATTATGAAAGATAGACTACTTAAAAAAATCATACTTACAGGCTTTAAGGATGGAGTAAGGACTGCGTGGTGGTTGACAAAAATAATGGTTGCCATCACCTTTGCTGTAACGCTGTTTAAGTGGTCCGGATATCTCGAAAATCTTTCTGTTTTACTGGAGCCTGTGCTTAAACATGTAGGTCTGAACGTCGAAGGAATACTGGTATATTTAACCGGTGTATTGGCAAACATCTACTCTGCAATAGCAGTGATGACCACATTCAACGTGAGCATCAGGATGGGTACAATACTGGCTGTAATGAATCTTATATGCCATAATCTGATTATTGAAACAATTATTCAGAAGAAAATTGGAAGTAACGCAATAAAAATCGCAGTTCTGAGAATAGGGGCATCAATCTTTTCTGCGTGGATACTAAACATAATCCTACCTATGGAGATATCAGGAACCATATTGCTTCATACTGATGCAAATCCTGACACTGGACTTTGGTCATTTATCCTGGACTGGTTCTTTCAGATGGTAAAGATTATCCCTATCATGTACCTGTTGATTATATCTCTTAATATTCTGCAGACATTTCTAAGAGAATACGGACTGATTAAATACATAACCAGGCCTATGGCTCCGATAATCCGGTTATTTGGCCTAAACAGTGATTGCGCATTCTTATGGGTGGTACTAAATACACTTGGACTTGCGTACGGCTCCGCCGTCATATTATCAACTACAAATAGTATACCCAAAAATCACCTACGGTTACTTAACACACATGCAGCCATTACCCATTCATTACTTGAAGACACTTTGGCATATGCCGCACTGGGTTTATCAGCGATATGGCTAATCATACCCAGAGTCGTATTATCAATTATTGCGGTCTGGACGGAACGTTTAATAATAATATGGCACAAGAGCTTTAACAAAACACCCAAAATCTAAATTTTGAAAATGGTTACAACAGAACAAATAAAAGAACTGGTAAAAAGAAACGAATCTCTGAAAATATTCCTTGATATTGACGGGAAAAAAGCAATTCTTTCGGAAAGGGAGAAACGCAGTCTTGAACCTGATTTCTGGGATGACGCAAAAGTTGCCGAGGCATATCAAAAAGAATCCGCATCAATAAAATCATGGGTAGATGATTTTGAAAGAATCAATGCACTAGTTGGTGATGTAGAAGTTCTGCCAGATTTCATGCAGGAGGGATTATATTCCGAGGAAGAGTCAGACAAAATATATAACAATGCCATAAAGAATATTGAAGCACTTGAATTAAAGGGAATGATGCGTTCGGAAGAAGATCCACTTCCAGCCATTCTTGAAATCAATTCCGGTGCAGGTGGGACTGAATCGCTTGACTGGGCTTCAATGTTGCTTAGGATGTACATGAGATGGGCAGAAAGAAAAGGATATTCATGTAAAATACAGGATATGCAAGAAGGAGATCCGGTTGGTGTGAAATCTGCCATGATTGAGATAAACGGGCCATACGCATATGGTTACCTTCAAAGTGAAAACGGCGTCCATCGCCTTGTTCGTCCTTCCCCATTTAACGCCTCAAACAAAAGACAGACAACCTTTGCAAGTGTTTTTGCGACTCCCCTTGTTGACGACAATATAGAAATCGTAATTTCTCCTGCCGACATAAAATGGGATACATATCGTTCAAGCGGAGCCGGTGGTCAGAATGTAAATAAAGTTGAAACTGGTGTACGCCTCTACCATATTCCGACAGGAATAGTTATTGAAAATACAGAAACCCGCTCACAGTTGATGAATAAGGAAAACGCCATGAGAATCCTTCGTTCAAAGCTATACCAGATGGAACTTGAAAAACGTAGAGCAGTTGAAGCTGAGAAAGAAGGACAGAAAAAAAAGATTGAATGGGGGAGCCAGATCAGAAGTTATGTACTGGATGACAGAAGAGTCAAGGACCATAGGACCGGATGCCAAACGTCAAATCCTGATGCTGTCCTTGATGGGGATCTTGACATGTTTATTGAAAGTTACCTCCGCACTTTGTACAAATAATACAGATTCTGCCTTTAGAGTTTTGATACAGTAACACCTTATTTTTTACGAAACTACATTACTACTTAGCATGGATAAGGGAAAAAGAATCGCTAAAATGAGGAAATTCCTTGAGTTGACACAGACTCAACTCGCAACTATATTGGAGACTACTCAGAACATTGTATCTCAAATAGAAAACGGGAAATACCAATTGACAGAACATCAATTGGATTGCCTTGCAAATAAAATTTATGCAAGTCGTGACTGGATCCTATATGGAGATGGTCAGATGTTCACACAAAACACTATCCCTGAATTTGAGTTTACAAGAACTCAACTGGATAAAATAATATCCAATTCAAATGCAGTTTCCTCCGATTCAGTTCCCTTTATTGATAAGCCCATTGAAGGGATTTACAATCCAGACGATTGTCAGAAACCACAATACATGGTAGACTACCCTCCGTTTAATGATTGCAGTTTCTATCGTCCTATGTACGGAGATAGTATGTCTCCCAAATTCAAGAGCGGAGATGTCATTGCATGCAAGAAAATAGCCAGCATAGAACACATTATGTATGGTGAAATTTATCTATGTAAATACAGATCCGGGAGCACCATGTTTGAAACACTGAGAACTATTCGCAGGTGCGATAATCCAAGATTACTCATACTAGTACCATTAAATCCAAATTATGATTCCACTACCATTCCCAAAGAGAGTATCGAGGAACTTTATATTGTGAAAGGTAAAATCGAAAGATTCATATAATTCACCACCATCGATACCAAAATCAAAAATACAAAGACAGACAATAAGATTCTTCTGGATTTTGGTGATCTAATTTTGCAATAATATACGGGAAGGATTGCAGAGAATGGTACAGCAAGCCAAATCACACAGTCAGGTTTCAATTCTCCGCCCAGAGTCAGTATTGCAAGTAAAACAATGAATAATATTAAATAAATAAATGACACAAATCTGCTTGACAGGTTATCATTTATTTCGCGTTGGTTCAATTTGTCTATCCTTGCTATTACCGACACAATAGAGAGAACAGCCAATAAGCCAAGTGATAAATTCGACATCGCCGAATCAAACTTCAAAGGCATGAAAAAATCATTTACGGAAAATAGTCGGGAGACATCATCAATCAGATTCAATTCAAAATACCAGTTACACCAGAGCACTATCAAAGCTAATGATAGTACCGATGAAATAAGTGCCAGAATATCCATTATGATAGGGCCCCTGAAATAGAGAATCATTATTAGAAGAAATGGCAATAGCCATAATAGCTTTATGTAAATAAAAGAAAATAGAAGAAGAAGCAATGACAACTTGAAAAGCTGCGAAGCTATGGAATCACTGGAAAATGATTTACTAATAATGGTATGAAGAGCTATTACAAAGAAAAAAAAACCCAGGGAATAATAGATATAGTTTTCCAATCCTATGCCAAGTCCCGACAATGATGACATTACAACCATCGGAGAATAGTTCCTCACTGAGCCCAGGATATGTAATCCCTGTATATCGTAACAAAGAATAAATGACGAAAACAGCAGAACGGCTGCAGAGAGCATAATTAGAATAAGTGACGAACTTACATTGTCATTAGCGTAAATGGATACTGCAATTGCATAAATAAAAATCGAAAACAATAACGACTTTATAAACGACATACTACAATCTTAACTTTAATTCATTACACAAATCCCTTACTGCAGCATTATGTTCCATCATCGCAGCAAGACGCTGGGAATCTGATACCGGTTTGGAAACAAATACTGCATCATCAGTAACTCTGGTTTCCAGCGCGACCCTAATACTGATTATCTTGAACAGTTTTTCAAGTATGTCGCTCTTCAGATCCAATATCTCCTGTTCAATGGCTTTATTTGCGACTGTTACTATAACGTGGTTACCGATAAATTCAGCATGGGATAGTGCGGCACCAATCCTTATTTTGCCAAGATTATCAAAATACTCTATTATGAAATGCCAGTTACTCCGGACAAGGGATGCTGTCTGATCAGTATCAGGAGCAAGGACATATTCTTCAATCTGACTGCTATTGGAAGATAGATGGTATGACGAAGCAGTCATATTACCTGTAAAGCTGAAATTCGGAATGGATTTTCCCGACACTTTGGTTGTCTCTGTCTTTTGAAGATTCAAGACAGGAGGATTCTGACCAGCTTTATTATCTGACTGAGCACTACCGGCAACGTTTTGATTACTCTCCACTGTCAGATTTGTCTGATAATCAGAAGATACTTTTGGAGATACAGTAGATGATTGCGGAGAGAAATGGCCTGATATTTCGCTGGAGCTAGGCAAGGAAAGAAGCACCTGCCACTCTATCGAGTAGGGGTCACTATCTTTTTTTTTTAACCCGCCAAGTTTCATTAAGGCGAGTTCAACATGCAGTCTTTGATTGACAGACGTTCGGTACCCGCTATCAGCGGTAGATATAAGTTGCAAGGCATTAAGCAGATATCCTTCTTCAAAGGAGGAAGCCTGTGCCGTATATTTTTCTCGTAGTGAACCGGAAACATCAAGAAGCGATGCCGTTGATTCAGATTTAGCGACCAAAAGGTTTCTGATATGCTCTGATAGTCCTCCAAGAAATTGTCCCCCATCAAATCCCATGGATAATATATGATCGAAATGGTTCAATAGGCCATGATAATCAGCAGATGCTGCCAAATCCATGGTTTTAAAGAATGAATCATAATCAAGAGCACCTGTTGCTTCAGCTGTCGAAGCTGCAGTAAGGTTCCCCTGAGTATATGAAACAACCCTGTCAAAGATTGACAATGCATCACGCATAGCTCCATCTGCCTTCGAAGCAATGATATGCAGACTCTCATCATCTGATGATACATTTTCTTCTTCAGCTATATGACGAAGATACTGGACCATATCCGTTATCGTAATTCTTCTGAAGTCATAGCTCTGACATCTGCTTAAAATGGTTGGCAGTATCTTATGTTTTTCAGTTGTCGCTAAAATAAATATTGCATATGCGGGTGGTTCCTCCAGAGTCTTAAGAAAGGCATTGAAAGCAGCCGTTGAAAGCATATGAACTTCATCGATAATATACACGCTGTATTTACCTCCCTGAGGTGGAGTCTGGACTTTATCTATCAGTTCCCTGATGTTCTCAACGGAGTTATTGGAAGCTGCGTCAAGTTCATGTATTGACCATGATCGTCCCTGATCAAAAGACTGACATGATTCACAAAGCCCACATGGGTCACCGTTCTCCAAACGGTTGGTACAATTCACTGCCTTTGCAAAGATTCTCGCACAGGTTGTCTTTCCGACACCCCTTGGACCTGTAAAAAGATAGGCATGAGCAATCTGACCACGTTTAATGGAACTTTGCAATGTGGAAGTAATATGCCCCTGACCTACCACCGAACTAAATACGGCAGGACGATATTTTCTGGCTGATACTACGAAATCACTCATGCGGGTTGAATAATTAATTGGCTTTACTTACAGAAACAGTAACATTTATGTCTTCAATATCCAGTGCGAATTCCTGTTTCTCATCTGAGAAAGAAATGCTTTCAGCAAGAACCTGACTGGAAATGTATCCACCCCAATCCTTGGTAACACTAATTATTGTTGATTCCTTTTCAAAGGTAATAAAAATTTTATCAGTTATTTCGAAACCATTATCCTTTCGGATATTCTGTATACGATTAACTATTTCACGTGCAATACCTTCTTTGATCAAATCATCTGATAGCTGTATGTCAAGGGAGATAGTGATAGCACCTTCAGTTGCAACCAGCCATCCTGGCATATCCTCTGATGTTATTTCAAATTTATCAACAGTCAGTGTTACATCTTCCGGAATCTGAATTGTTATCTGACCTGTTTTTACAAGATATGCAATATCATCTTGGGAGAACTGGGCCGTAGCAGCTGCAATAGCTTTCATCTGCTTACCATAAGTAGCACCAAGCAGTTTATAATTAGGTTTAATCTTACGGGTTATAATACCTGTCACATCATCGATGTATTCAATTTCCTTGACATTGATTTCTGATAGAATCAAGTTTTCAACAGACTTCAGTTGCTGTTTGACATGTTCATCCATCACAGGAATAACAATTTTCGCTAGTGGCTGACGAACTTTCAATGACACTTTCTTTCTTAAAGCTAAAGCCATGGAAGTCATAGTCTGAGCCATTGCCATTCTTTCTTCCTGATCCTTGTTCACCAGGGAGAGATCATATGTTGGAAAATCTGTAAGGTGGACAGACTGATTGTTTGAAGTCAAATCCCTATACAGGCGATCTGAGAAGAATGGTGCAATAGGAGCTGACAACTGAGCAACCTTTACAAGGCATTCATAAAGAGTCTGATATGCAGCCAGTTTTGACTGAGTCATTCCACCACCCCAGAAACGTTTACGATTCAGACGTACATACCAGTTGGACAAATTGTCCTCCACAAATTCTTCTATAGCTCTGGCTGCAGGAGTCAGGTCATAGTCTGCAATATGTGCATCCACATACTTAACCAGGGAATTAAGAAGTGAGATTATCCACCTGTCAATTTCTTCTCGATCTTTAACCGGAATCAAGGCCTCTTCACCTGTAAACCCATCAACATTTGCATACAGGGCAAAGAAACTATAGGTATTATACAAAGTACCGAAGTATTTCCTTCTGATTTCATTTACACCATCATTGTCAAATTTTAGATTATCCCATGGCTGAGAGTTTGAAATCATATACCATCTTACTGCATCAGGGCCAAAGGAATCCATTGCTTCAAAAGGATCGACAGCATTACCCAAACGCTTGCTCATTTTATTACCATTCTTATCCAGAACCAATCCGTTTGAGATTATATTCTTGAAAGCAACGGAATCAAACAACATTGTTGCAAGAGCATGTAAAGTAAAGAACCATCCACGAGTTTGGTCTACACCCTCTGCAATAAAATCTGCTGGGAATGCAAGATTCTTAACTTTATCATCAATAGAATCTCCATCTTGTTCAAATGGGAAATGGGCTTGAGCATAAGGCATTGCACCACTATCAAACCATACATCGATTAGGTCTGTCTGACGTTTTAATTCCTGTCCTTTTGAGCCTACAAGGATAATATTATCAACAAATGGTCTATGAAGGTCAAAGCAATTGTAATTTTCAGAAGAGAAATCACCTTCCTTGAATGATTCCAATGGGTTCTTATCCATTAAACCGGCTGAAACAGACTTTTCAATTTCCATTTTAAGTTCTGCCACTGAACCTATACACTTTAACTCATCCATTTCTTCATCAGCCCATATCGGAAGCGGTGTTCCCCAATAACGTGAACGGCTAAGATTCCAGTCTACAAGACTTTCGAGCCATTTTCCGAAACGACCTTCACCTGTTGATGCTGGGTGCCATGAAATTGTGGAATTAAGTTCCATCAATCTATCACGAAGGGCTGTAGTACGAATAAACCAGCTATCAAGAGGGTAGTAAAGAACAGGTTTGTCAGTTCTCCAGCAATGTGGATAATTATGAGTATGCTTTTCAATTCTGAATACACGATTTGTTGTCTTCAGCATGAGACAAATCTCGATATCAAGAGTCTCATCATCCTCTTTCTTTGAAGGGTCATAGGCATTTTTCACAAATTTACCAGCCCATGACTTGTATTGCTCAGAAATATGCGACTGTGCATACTCAGGATCCATATCGGCTATCCTAAATAAACGGCCCTGCCTGTCTACCATTGGCTCTGGCTTGCCACTCTTGTTTATCATCCACATACCGGCGATACCATTCTGATCACCGACACGCTTATCATCAGCACCGAATGTAGGTGCAATGTGAACGATACCTGTACCATCTTCAGTTGTAACATAATCCGCAACTATCACTTCAAACGCCTTCCCATCTGGTTTTGCCCAAGGAATAAGCTGTTCATATTTGATACCTTTCAGGTCAGAGCCTTTCATTCTGTCAATAACTTCGTAATTAAGTTTCTGCATGACAGCCTCAAGGCGTTTTTCTGCAAGAATAACGGTGACAGGTTGTTTAGTGTAAGGATTTTCTGTCTTAACCTTTACATAATCTATTGTAGGACCAACAGCCAGAGCTGTATTTGATGGCAAAGTCCATGGAGTAGTTGTCCACGCCAGGAAGTATTCATCCTTGTTCGCCACCTTGAACTGTGCAGTACAGGTTGTATCCTTTACATCCCTATAGCATCCAGGCTGGTTCAGTTCATGATTTGACAGACCGGTACCGGCAGCTGGAGAATAAGGCTGAATAGTAAAACCCTTGTAAAGAAGCCCCTTCTTATACAACTGAGAGAGCATCCACCATAGAGTTTCAATATACTTGTTGTCATAGGTGATATACGGATTATCAAGATCAACCCAATACCCCATTCTTTCTGTCATTTTACGCCATTCACTTGTGAATTTCATGACATCAGAACGACAGGTCTTGTTGTAGTCTTCAATTGAAATTTTAGTGCCAATATCCTCTTTGGTTATCTGAAGTCTTTTCTCAACACCTAGTTCAACAGGAAGCCCATGTGTATCCCAACCGGCTTTTCTGTTTACTGAATACCCTTTTTGAGTCTTGTATCTACATACAGTGTCTTTAATGGTACGCGCCATTACATGGTGAATTCCAGGCATTCCATTTGCAGAAGGAGGTCCCTCAAAGAATATAAATTTGCCCGCAGCTCCGCGTTCCTTTATACTTTTTTCAAAAATATTTTCATTCTTCCATTGCTCCTGCATATTAGAAGCAAGGCCTGACAAATCCAGTCCTTTATATTCTGGAAACTTCTTCATTTCACTAATTTTAAGATATTAAAATGCAAAAATACAA
>DCHP01000027.1 GCA_002315675.1 Rikenellaceae bacterium UBA1749
GTTATTTTTTTACCATTACTTAATACATTTCAGCTATGAAATTTACAACTCTTTGTGATGAAATCTTCACTAAATCCATCGAATCATATCATAAAACAGATAATGTAGATACTATAATGCCCCAGCCATACGAAAAGGGATCACTTGAAATGCTGCTTTTCCATAAGAACTGGGTGGATACTGTTCAATGGCATCTGGAAGATATAATAAGGGAACCATCCATTGACCCTGTCGAGGCTTTGGCGATTAAACGCCGTATTGACAAGAGCAATCAGGTGCGAACGGACATGGTTGAATTCATTGACGGGTATTTTCTTGATAAATACAAGGATGTGAATGTTAAGGAAGGTGCAAAAATAAATACGGAAACAGTTGCCTGGGCTGTTGACAGATATTCTATTCTCTATCTGAAAATATATCATATGAGAGTTGAGGCGAACAGGTCGGACGCTTCGTCTGAACATAAGGAATCATGTACCAAGAAACTTAATGTCCTGTTGACTCAGCATAAAGATTTAACTACAGCAATAGAACAACTTCTTGAAGATCTTCAAAGTGGAGAGCGTATTGTCAAAACATACAAACAGATGAAGATGTACAATGATCCGGCGTTAAATCCAGTCCTATATGCCAAGAAATAAGAAGATAAAAACAATACTTGTAATCCGTACAACAGCTATGGGGGATGTCGCCATGACTGTGCCCGTTGTGAATCAGTTTATGGAACAGAACAGTGATGTAAGAATAGTGTTCCTTACATCTTCACCATTCAAACCATTTTTCAGGTATCTCAGCGGAAGTATTACCATTGAAACTGCAGATTTTCATGGCGTCCATTCAGGTTTTAAAGGAATTGTCAAATTATATAAGGAATTATCTTCCAAGTATGATATTGACGTCATTCTGGATCTTCAGGTCAAGTTGTATTCCTTAGTGATGTCACTACTTTTCAAGGTGTTCAGCGGTGTCTCTACTATAAGGCTTGACAAAGGGAAAAAGGATAAGAAAGAGATTACCCGGAGAAATAACAAAATCCGAAGGCAATTACCTAAAATGCTGTTCCGTTATGCTGATGTTTTTAAATCAGCAGGCTTTGATTTTGATTTCAAAGAGATTCCATATAGTCATCGGGAAACTATTCCTGAAAAATATTCGTTTCTTGATGGTGAAAAATTGATTGGCGTGTCTCCTCTTGCAAGTTTTGAGGGAAAACAGTTGCCGTTGCCGCTTCTGCGCTCTGTAATTGAACGCTTGATAGAACGTTTGCCTGAGTATAAATTATTGATATTCGGTGGCGGAAGGTACGAAAAAATGGTGGGAGATAGTCTGGAAAGTTTCTATAAAGGTCATGTGTTTTCTACAATCGGGAAGATGAATATATCGTTGGAGATGGATCTTATGAGCAATCTGGATTTGATGATTTCAATGGATTCATCGGCTCAGCATGTATGTTCACTACTTGGGACTAAAGTACTTACTATCTGGGGTGCAACACAACCTATGACAGGTTTTCTTGGTTATTCGCTGTCAGATGAAAATGTATTGACTATTGCTATGGATTGTTCTCCATGCTCGGTTTATGGGAATAAGGAATGTTATATGGGAGACCGCCCATGTCTTTCAACAATGACCGCCGAACAGATAGTGGGAAAGGTTGAACAGCTTATTGGATCCTTTCCAGAAGAACAGTAGCGGTTGCCAGTATCCCCTCTTCCCTTCCTGTAAATCCCAGATGCTCAGAAGTAGTTGCTTTGATGGATATGTCCTCAATGTTAATTCCAAGACAGTTTGAGATATTCTCCCTCATCTTTACTGAATGAGGCGAAATTTTAGGTTTTTCTGCGACAATATTGCAATCAAGATTTCCGACCTTATACCCTTTCCCGTTAATAAGACCATTGCATTTTTCCAGTAGTATCATACTGCTGATGTTTTTGTACTTGTCATCGCTTGGGGGAAAATGAATTCCGATATCTCCAAGGGCCAAAGCCCCGAGCATGGCGTCACAAATGGCGTGAAGTAACACATCGCCATCGGAATGGGCAAGAATTCCCTTGTTAGTAGGAATCTTCACTCCTCCTATAATTACATAATCTCCTTCTTTGAATGCATGAACGTCAATTCCGTTACCTATCTTGAAATTACTCATAAAGATATCCCCTTCATATTGTCATACAAAATTACTAAATTTGTTAAAGTTTAATTATTTCAGTTATGCAAGATTTTTCAACATTGTCTCCAGAGGTAGTGTGGTCTATCTTTGCGGAGATTCTTAAAGTTCCTCGTCCAAGTAAACATGAGGAACAGATCCGTGAATGGCTAATAGCTTTTGCCAAATCAAATAATATCACCTGTCATGTCGACAAGACAGGAAATGTGCTTATGGATGTCCCTGCTACAGAAGGATATGAGGATCGTCCGTCAATTATTTTCCAGGCTCATATGGATATGGTATGTGAGAAAAATTCAGATGTTTGCCATGATTTCATGAAAGATCCCATAGAAGCTTATCTCGACGATGATGGCTGGGTTAAGGCAAAGGGAACAACGTTGGGAGCAGATTGCGGTATTGGAATGGCTATGTCACTGGCACTTCTTGTTGACAGAACATATAAGCATCCTGCACTTCAGGCTTTGTTTACCTACGATGAAGAGCAAGGTCTCACAGGTGCCATGGCGCTTGATGGCTCTGAAATCAAATCCAGGTATATGATAAATCTGGACTCTGAAGATGAAGGTGAAATATTCATCGGATGTGCAGGTGGAATAGACACTATTATAGATTTTGATATAAAGAAAGAGAAATCCCCTAGAGGCGCAGCATGGTTCAATTTGTCAATATCAGGTCTTCAGGGTGGTCATTCTGGAGATGATATAGAAAAGGGTAGGGCATCGGCAGTTAAGTTGCTTGGAAGAGTATTATTCTCTTCTATGAAATATGATATTCTTGTCGGTGAAATCGATGGTGGTAAACTCAGAAATGCAATTTCACGTGAGGCTTCTGCTCTGATTGCCGTCCCTCAAAGTTTTTCAGATAACTTCAAAGTGTCAATAGAAAAATTGTCAAATGATATAAAAAATGAATTTGCGCTGACTGATCCTGATATTGAAATATCCCTTAAGGATTCGGAAGGCTGTGACAGTGTCTATGACAAGGCAATAATGACTAATATTATCAGATCACTACACAGTGCCTATCATGGAGTATATTCCATGAGTTTCAGTATGCCTGGACTCGTTGAGACTTCAACAAACTTAGCTTCAATCAAGATGACCGAAGCCGGAATCCAGGTCGTAACATCCCAGAGAAGTTCCGTTGAAAGTGCAAAACATAATATTGCCTCAATTATTGAAGCAAATTTCCTGTCAGCTGGAGCAAATGTCAAACATACTGAAGGTTATCCAGGATGGAATCCTAATCCTGAAGGGTATCTTGTAAAAACATCAGATGCTGTATACCGTAGATTATTCTCAAAAAGTCCGAAGGTAAGGGCAATTCATGCCGGTCTTGAATGTGGTCTGTTTATGGATAAAGCACCTGGTCTACAGGCTATTTCAGTTGGCCCGACTCTCCGTGGGGTTCATTCTCCTAGCGAGAGACTTGAAGCATCAACTGTCAAAATGGTTTGGGATTACCTGATTGCACTTATTGAAGAACTCAGATAAGCATTCTCTGGAGTATATTAGGAATATACCTAAAAGACAGCAGAAGCCGATTCTATGAATCGGCTTCTGCTGTCAGTGGTTTTACCAGTTTTTCAGCGATTAGATATCCAGTGAATATCCATCACGATATTTATAATGCATAAGCGCTGTTGCTTCAGGATCATTCATGAATTTTTGAACGATTGGGTTCCATTTTACAGCACGGTCAAGTTTGTTCGCAATATTTGCAATATTGCAGACTGTACATGAGGAGTGTCCTGTTTCAACAGGAACATTAGGATCTACTCTTGTTCTGATGGCATCAATAAACTGCTGGAGGTGATCAAGTTTCGGAATTTCTATGCATCCTTCAGCAAAACTATGATCTGAACATGCATAGTAACCTCTTGCAACAGAAATCCAACCATTTTCACCATAAATTTTAACTCCAAGATGTCCTTCCTTGTCAAATGCATTCTCTGTCATAATGACTCCGTTGTCGTATTTGAATGTCAGACAGTCATATTCACTTTTTGAAGCAGGAATTACTTCTACCGGGCCATTCCCGTCTTTGCCAAGTGCCCATTGTGCCACGTCAAATACATGAGCCCCCCAGTCTGTCATAAGGCCACCGCCTCTTCCTTCGAAATAACGCCACTGTGCCCAGTATCCTTCTCCTTTTCCCTCTGAAATAATTGGATTAAGAACTTCATTATAGTATACATCAGTTGAAAGAGGTCCTAGCCACTTGTCCCAATTCAGTCCTGAAGGGACTTCCATTTTAGGAAGTGTCATTGGAACTGGTGAACCAGAATTTGCACCTTGGAATCTGCCAACATACGATTTAATACGATGAATCTTTCCCAACATACCTTCCCTGACTACAGCAGTTGCGTGAATAAACTCATGACTTGATCTCTGGTGACTTCCGACCTGCAAGATTCTGTTGTATTTTCTTACAGCCTTAACAAGTTGTTGTCCTTCATAGATAGTAAATGTAAGAGGCTTTTCTATGTAGACATCTTTTCCTGCTTTTAAGGCTGCAATTGCAATAACTGCATGCTGGTGGTCTGGCGTAGCGATTACAACTGCATCAATATCTTCTCTTGCAAGCAGATCCTGGTAATCTTCATACATATCCACTGTTACCTTCTTTTCTCCCTTTTTTGTGTAATAATCGGTAACGAATTTTTTGAATCGATCTCTTTTGATATCATATACATCACATCCGGCAACAACTCTAACGCCTTTTCGGCCGATGAAACCATTTGTCAGTCCCATTGTCTGTTGTCCCAGACCTATGAAACCGAAATTTATCATGTCATTTGATTTTGTTGTGTTTGCTTTTTTCGCTGCAGGTGCTGCAGAAATAACAGATGGCATCATAGCCATAGCTGCGCCCATTGCTGACATCTTTAAGAAGTCTCGGCGTTGAATATTACCCATGGTTTTGTTGTGTTAATTAGTTGAAATCAATAATGTATTGTCGGTCGTGCAAACAATTTGCCTGAACCTTGCTCAAATTTACTGAAAAAACTTAATAATAACAATAAAAACATGATGCAATGTTTCAATGTGACAAAGAAAGAAGAATGTAAAGAGTATTTTAAGAAAGCCCGTATTGTTTGGCAAGCTCTTCCATCAGGGCATATGCTGCTTCGTACTCGTTTGGAATCTTACCATCCAGGATAGCATCCTTGATTACAGATTTGATGTCTCCGATAACTTTACTTGGTGGAATGTTGTATCTGGCCATGATAATTTCACCTGTAATCGGAGGATTGAAATTGCGGATATGATCTTTTCTCTCAATATCAACAAGTTTTTCTCTGACCATTGCAAAATTCGCTAGTATACGCTTTACTTTACTATCATTTGCACTTGTTATATCTGCTTCACATAACATCATCAGATCATCAATATCGTCTCCAGCCTCGAACAAAAGTCTTCTGACTGCGGAGTCGGTAACAATGTCTTCTGCAAGAATGATTGGACGAAGATGAAGGGAAACAAGTTTCTGTACATATTTCATCCGTTCGTCCATAGGAAGTTTTAATCTTCTGAAGATTTTTGGAATCATCTTGGAACCAATAACCTCATGGCCGTGAAATGAAAAACCTGTTTTCTCATCAAATCTTTTACTTGCAGGTTTACCAATGTCATGTAAAAGAGCAGCCCATCTCAAGAATAGTTTATCGCTATTTTCAGACAAATTTCTAAGAACACCTATCGTATGGATGAAATTATCCTTATGAGCCAGTTTTCCTATTCTCTCAACCCCTTTTAGAGCTGTCAATTCAGGAAAGAATTCTTTCAGTAATCCAGCATGGTCCAAAAGTTCTATACCGGATGCAGGCCTTGAGGATAACATGATTTTCTCTACTTCAGTAATTATCCTTTCTGCTGAAATAATTTCAAGTCTATGAGCGTTTCTGCGGATGGATTCCATTGTTTCCTCTGCAATGGAGAATCCTAACTGAGTGGCGAAGCGAACGGCTCTCATCATTCTCAGTGGGTCATCAGAAAATGTCTCATCCGGTGCCAGAGGTGTTCGGATAATTCCCTGATCCATATCTTTTATTCCACCGAATGGATCAAGTAATTCACCCCAGCTGTCTTTCTGAAGTGAGAAAGCAAGTGCATTTATTGTGAAATCTCTTCTTTTCTGATCATCTTCCAGTGTCCCGGTTTCTACAATAGGTTTTCTTGAGTCAAAATTGTAACTTTCTTTCCTAGCTCCTACAAATTCCCACTGATAACCTCCAGATGTGAATGATGCTGTACCGAAGGTCTTGAATACGGTAACCTTTGCGTTCAGTATTTTTCCAACCCTCTCAGCCAATTCTACTCCGTCTCCCACGGCTACTATATCAATATCACTTGATGGTCTTTGCAGGAAATAGTCGCGGACATAACCACCGATGACATAAGCACAAATGTGCATGTCAGTAGCCTGGGTAGAGATAATATTGAAAATATCGTTATCTAGGTTGAAGTTCACTCTTGTATAGTTGGATAGTTTTTTCTAGACCGAAATAAAGTGAATCAGATATAAGTGCATGTCCAATTGAAACCTCATCAATAAATGGAATGTTCTCAACAAGATACCTTAGATTTTTAAGTGATAAATCATGACCTGCATTGATGCCGAGTCCTAATTCCCTTGCAATCTTTGCGGCTTCAACAAAAGGTTTAACAGCATCACTCTTTGAAAAGTCAAAACTTGATGCATAAGGTTCTGTATATAATTCAATCCTATCGGTTCCTGTTAATTTGGCTGCAGAAATCATTTGGCAATCGGGATCGACAAATATTGAAACTCTGATTCCTTTCTTATGAAGTCTGGAAATAATTCCGGCCAGTTTGTCCTTATTTTCTATAGTGTTCCATCCAAATGATGATGTAATGGCTTCAGGAGGATCTGGAACGAGTGTTACTTGATTGGGAACTACTTCCTCTGCTAGTCTTAGGAAGTTCTCATTCGGATATCCTTCCATGTTGAATTCAACATTCAAAAGGGGACGGATTTCCCTGACATCGTCATAACGAATGTGACGTTCATCTGGACGTGGATGAACTGTTATTCCTTCTGCTCCGAATCTTTCTGCATCCAATGCTACCTGTGCAACGTTTGGGATATTTCCTCCACGTGCATTCCTAAGAGTTGCAACTTTGTTGATATTTACGGATAGACGTGTCATTTTTAATAATTTTTTATCTCCAAAAAATTGGATATATTTACATGCGACAAAATTACGTATTTTTTTGAAACGTCGTAATATGAAAGTAGCTGTTTTCTCACGAACCCGTGATCCAAAAATGGAACAGATTTGTACCATTATGGAAAAGAATGGGGTGGATTGTAGAATTAATCCTGCAGATGTAAGTGAATTTGATATTGCTTTGAGTTTTGGTGGGGATGGCACATTCCTCAATACAGCCTGGAAAGTGAGGTCTAAGAAAATTCCAATACTTGGAGTCAATGCAGGACATCTTGGATTTTTGTCTTCAGTAGCTATTAAGGATTTTCAGAGTACGCTGTCAAAATTAATAAGGGGGAAATATACTGTGCATAAACTTTCCATGTTATCTGTTGATGGTATGGGAGAGGCCCTGAATGAGTTTACTTTGCAAAAGAACGGCAATACAATGCTTGATATTGTTCTTACCATAGATGATACGATTGTAACAACATACCGGGCTGATGGTCTGATTGTAAGTACTCCAACTGGTTCAACGGCATATTCGATGAGTGTCGGAGGCAGTATTATAGCTCCTAATTGCAATTGCTTTATAATTTCTCCTATTGCACCTCATAATCTTAGTGTCCGACCACTTGTTGTAGCTGATACCTCAGTAATTAAATTGACAGTGCATTCCAGAGGTGATAATTTTGCAAGGGCCACTCTGGACAATAGACAGGAAAATGTAAGAATCTGCTCTGACAGCGAATTCAGAATTTCAAAATGTTCCGAGTATACCCAGGTAATTTCGCCTGAAGGCAGTTCATTCTATAAGGCACTCTCTGAAAAGCTGAACTGGGGGCGTCCTTTGGTGAGTTATGATTGATGCCCAGCTACAGTTCTATGAATGATTTAATTGAGAAATGGATTGATACAGACCCTGTTATTGTTGCGTTGAAGACAGGTGATAGGGAACTTGCAGATAGAATTGACATACTTCAGAGAGCCAGAAAAAAACTTCCATCATATTTTGCTGCAAAAGCAGAGTTTTCAAGGATTGAGCTTGAACAATGTACATCAGAGGCAATAGCCTCGCAAAGGGGATATCAGGGTGGTAGTCTGGCTATTGATCTGACCACAGGTCTGGGAGTGGACTCATATTATCTCTCAAAATCCTATCGCAAGGTAATATCTGTTGAAATTGATCCGTCTCGTTCAAAATCTGCTGAAGTGAATTTTCAATTACTTGGAGCAAATAATGTTCAAACGGTAAATAGTTCTGCGGAAGATTTTATTAAGAACTTCAATGAGGTTGCAGATATCATTTTTATTGATCCTGCCAGAAGAGATGATGTCGGGAACAGGATATATGATATTTCATTAACCAAGCCGGATGTAATTTCTTTGCTCCCTACTTTGCTTTCACATTGCAAGGAATTAAGAATAAAATGTTCTCCTATGTTTGACGTTGATGAACTTGAAAAACAGTTCAATCATCAGTGTTCGGTTGAAACGATATCATATGATGGAGAATGTAAGGAAACAGTCGTACATATTGATGGAAAACCATTACGACGAATGGCAACTATCGTATCCTCGAAGAGAGAAACCAGATTCCTTGCTTTCAACTTGTCCATGAATGATTATTCAACCAGTGATACATGTAGTAATCCAGAAGATAATCAAAGCGAAGGGGATGTGTCACTGACTGATATGCGCTATTTGCTCTCTTTCGATGTGGCATTGGTAAAATCCAGGTTAGTCTCAGATTTTATCAGTGAATTCCATCCATCGATTAAATATGTTTCTGTAGGGTCATATATTCTCTCTGATAAAGAAATCGCTGATTCTGCTGTCAATTGCAGGAAGATTGCATCCATTGAACCCTTTTCTCCCTCAAAATTGAAGAAACAGATTAAGGGGAAACAAATCTCTGTCCTGAGAAAAGGTTTTCCTATATCAATGGAAATTCTGAAGAAACAGATTGGATTCAGGGAAGGTGGTAAGGAAGAAATCGCTTTTATTGAATTTGCTTCTTCAAAATATACGATTCGTTTTTAGAATATCGGCAAGACAACTCAATACATCAGTATTATTCACTTAATAATGAATATGTACATCAGTTATTGATTGCCTTTATCCGCAGTCCAGTAGACTTCGTTTATCTTTTCAAAGTAAACAATTTGCCGTCCTAAAGCATAGAAGAAGTCAGACAGTCTGTTTATGAAATCCTGGACATTACAATCCACTTCAACTCCCGATTCTATCAATCTGACAATACAACGTTCGGCCCTTCGGCATATAGTTCTGCATATGTGAGAGGAACTGAGAGAAGTTGAACCAATTGGAAGCGTGAAATTGCTGATTTGAGGGATACCTTCAAGTAGAGCGTCAATCATCCTTTCAACTGTATTAACCATGTCTTCCGTGATTTGTGGAAGTTTTTTTGTGGAATTGCCATCAGAAGCGATGAGTGATGCACAATCCATGGTCCTGTTGATTACCCAAAGTAGATAATCCCTGGCTTTGACATTGGCAGAAATTCGGTTGTATAATTCTCCTTCAAAAGCAGTCAATTCATCAAGGGTACCATAAGCATCAATTCGTAAATCTGCTTTTGATATTCTGTGACCTCCAATAATAGAGGTCATACCTCTGTCTCCTGTCTTAGTGTAGATTTTCATATTTCCTGATTTGCCATAGTAGGATTCTGATTGACAAAGTCGCTTTCTATCTTTCCATCCCTGAGTCTGACAATTCTTCTGGCATGTTTTGCAATATCTTCCTCGTGAGTAACAACAATCAGAGTGTTCCCTTTCCTATATATTGCTTCAAACAATTTCATAATGTCAATTGAGGTTTTTGTGTCAAGATTACCAGTAGGTTCATCCGCAAGTATGATGGAAGGCTCGTTTACCAATGCGCGGGCAACTGCAACTCTTTGTCTTTGTCCACCACTCATTTCATTTGGACGATGTCCCATACGATCCTTGAGTCCTACCTGATCCAATGCTATTTCGGCTTTTTCCAGTCTTTTTTTCTTTGGATATCCCATATAAATCAATGGTAGAGCTACATTTTCCAATGCATTCAGTCTTGGCAATAAATTGAAAGTCTGAAATACGAATCCAATCTCCTTGCATCTGACTTCAGCAAGTTCATCCTCTCCCATATGGCTGACATTGGTCCCATTCAATATATAATCTCCGGAGGTTGGTGAATCAAGACACCCCAATATGTTCATCAGCGTAGATTTCCCGGAACCTGAAGGTCCCATAATTGCTACATAATCATTCTTATTGATAGTAAGATCTACCCCTGCAAGGGCATATACATACTGGTCTCCGACGTGGTATGTCTTGCGAATGTCTTTTATCGTTATTATATCGTTCACTTATGGAGTTGTTAAGTTTGAATGTATTATTTGTTTGAACCTGGATACCTCTGAATGCTAATTGAATGGTCTGAATCCAAATGTCAACAAAATTGTATGGTTTGTGTTTTTAGAGTTAATAATGCCACTTGATTTGACTGTATAACCATCGTCAGCAATATATTTGAAGAAGGTGCTAGGCAAATTATTCTGCATGCCATAGACATATGCTATGTCAAAACTGAACCAGTCGAAGCGCAATCCTACACCACCGGAGTATTGTTGATACCTACCATAATCATTCAGTGCACTATCCCTGTACATAGAACCATAATATGCATAGCCGGCTCTAAGGAAAAGAATTTGGACTGGTCTGACTTCAACTGCAAATCTGAAATTGCTGGCAGATTTGTAGAAGTCTTTCACCATATCGTTTATGTAGAAATTATTCCCATCATAATAGGTTGATAGGTTCTGAAGATTATCGATGGCACCGGCATTTGTCGGTGTCCTGTACCCGACAATATTAAGATCGTTACGATACTTCATGCTTCCATAGGTGACAAGCTCGTAATCGGCAGAGAGTATTAGTTTTTTTGCGATAGTCGTTGAAATACCGAACAGGAAATGAGATGCTGTTGTATACTTGTAATTATTGTACAGGGTTGGGGTGTCGGAAAAACCATATCCTGAATATTCTTTGTCGTACACTGTCAGATTTGAATAGGAATTTTCCCTGAAATTTCCCCATGTTGGACTATGGTAGGCAACACCGATTCTCAAATAATCCAAATTCAGCGTTGCTCCGATCTTGAAATTAAAACCTATTCCGTTCTGAGATAGATTCTGTTTAAGGGTAAAGTTGTCAAGACTCCCCGTGTTGTTCAGATCGGTGACTTCACCATATCTGTATTCTTCGTTGTATATTAGATTCTGTAAATTCAATGATAGACCAATATACAGTTTATTGTCAAAATTATACGCTCCGCTTAGGGAATACTCATGGAGCGCTCCGGATGTCGATAATGAGGACTGTGGCTGTTGAATATCACCGTCCTGGTAATTGAACAATCCAGCCATGTTGTATTCATCTCCTGCATATGTAGGATTTACCAGACCTGCTTGATAACCCATTATTGCATTCCACATACTTGGCACATATTTGTAGAAAGCCTGATATGGATCGCCTGATGGAGAACCAATATCTGAGGCCGGCACGCCATACAACTGTTCCATATACATTTGTCCGATAGATGTATTTTCGCTGTAACCATAAACAGATGATCTATTTTCGAAGTCATTCAGTCTATTGTATCCTATGCCAAAAGTGAAATCACTGTCTCCGGAAATAATAACAGAAAAGTTTCCTATTGCTACTTTGCTGTTACTTCTGTTGTATGAATTTGTTCCGCTGTAGTTTGTGCTATTTGAACCGAATTTAACAATTGGCGTGAAACTGACTTCTGAAGATCTATACATAGCAAGTCCGGCTGGATTAATGCTCATGGAAATACCATCAGCTCCGAGGCTCGTAAATGCTCCACCCATGGCAGCAGAACGGGATGTTGAAGTTCCGTAATTAATTTGAGATAACCTCATTAAGTCCGCTGTACCTTGCCCGAATGAAATCCCAATGCTTGCTATTAAAACCAATATCAATAATTTTCTTTTCATTTTCCCAAATTCGTGTAAATAATATCTCAATGAAATTTAATACTGCCTATCTTCTTCGGCCACCGCCTCCAATGCTATGGAAACCGCCGCCACCACCTCCGCCAAAGGAACCAGAATTGAATGATGGACTATGGCTAGGTGAACTTGTCCTATAACTATTCTCTCTGTTTGTGTAATTTGTATTGTTCCTATAACTTCTATTGCCACTTTGTTGAGTCTGCTGTCTTACAGAACCTTTTGTCTGGATATTGTCCCTGGAAGGCGGAGTGTTTACATATCCTCTGCCGATAGGATTCCCCTGTGTATGGCTGTTTGCCGGTGATCTGAGACTTGGCGATGGCGAGAAAACATTTCCGCGTCTATAAGGAGTGTTCCCATAATATACTGGGTGCGCAGGGACAACAACAACGACCCCCGGCCTATACCAAGGATGTGGCCCATATGGTCCCCAAGGTCGATACCAAGGATTATACCAAGGTCCATACCATGGATATGGCCCGTATGGTCCCCAAGGTCCCCACCATGGATCATACCATCCTCCCCAGTGATATCCGAAGCCAAAGCCCCATCCCCACCAGCTATTCCAACATAGACTAAGTGACGCGTAATTATAATAATCGTTTTTCTCCTCTTTTTTCTTTGCCTCGTATTTTTTTTCTTTCATTATTACTTCAACATAATCGTTGACGCCTTGAGCAGGATCAGATCCGTTGAACATTGCTGTAATGTATTGTGGTTCTACCCATACTTGGTCGTTTAATGAAATTACATTGTATAGGTTCTTGTCAAAGGAGTTTCTAAGGAAATGGTAATATGACACCATAATGTCCCAATATGACTCTTCATGTTCGGCCGTGGATTTCATAGCAAAGAGCCTTCGCTGTAGGGCAGCATCGAAGCTTGTAATCAATGATTCCTGTGCATCAGCAGAGAGTTCCGGAATACCTTTGTAATTTGATTTGTATCCAGTCCCGGTACTGGTGCTACTGGAATTGTTTGTTGTTGTCGTTGGAGTATAACTGTTGTTATTTACCGAACTATTAATGGTTGTATTACTAGAACTATTTATGGTTGTATTACTAACAGTATTTGTGCTACTACTTGATTTCTTCTTGGATGAATTGCTTTCTAGTTCATCATCCCACTGACAGAAAGAAACATTCGCTAACAACATAAGGATAATAAAGAACGTAAACCTTCTCATAATCTATTTGTTTTTAATGTTCTACCATATGGTAAAGTTAGTTTTTTTTCCGCAATTATATGTTTTTTTCTACCTTTGACAACTAATTAATAGAAAAGTAAAATGGCAAATGAGATGAAAGAACTCACTAAACGTGAGGAAGATTATTCCAAATGGTATAATGATTTGGTGGTCAAGGCGGGATTGGCAGAAAATTCTGCAGTTCGTGGTTGTATGGTCATCAAACCATATGGATATGCTATCTGGGAGAAAATGCAGTCAATATTAGATGGAAAATTTAAGGAAACTGGTGTACAGAATGCATATTTTCCTCTGTTTATTCCGAAATCTTTCTTTAGCCGTGAAGCCAGTCATGTTGAGGGATTTGCAAAAGAATGCGCTGTTGTTACTCACTATAGACTGAAAAATGATCCTAATGGGGCAGGAGTGGTTGTGGATCCTGAAGCCAAGCTGGAGGAGGAACTTATTGTACGACCTACTTCAGAAACAATCATATGGAATACATATAAGAACTGGATTACATCTTGGAGAGATCTTCCAATAATATGTAACCAGTGGGCAAATGTTGTACGTTGGGAAATGAGGACTCGTTTGTTTCTTCGTACAGCTGAATTCTTATGGCAGGAAGGTCATACTGCTCACTCTACAAGGGAAGAGGCTCTCGAGGAAGCAAACAAGATGGTCCATGTCTATGCGGATTTTGTTGAGAATTACATGTCCCTTCCGGTTGTTATAGGAAGAAAAAGTGATTCTGAAAGGTTCGCCGGTGCAGAAGAAACTTTTACGATAGAAGCGCTAATGCAGGATGGTAAAGCACTTCAGAGTGGAACTTCACATTTCCTGGCCCAGAATTTTGCTAAAGCTTTTGATGTAAAGTTTACGGATAAAGATGGTAAACTTGATTATGTATGGGCAACATCATGGGGGGTGTCTACCCGTTTGATGGGTGCTCTTATTATGGCTCATTCAGATAATAATGGTCTTGTATTACCTCCAAATTTGGCTCCTATACAGGTTGTACTTATTCCTATATACAAGGGTGAAGAACAATTGGCGAACACAGTTGCTGAACTTGACAAGATTGCTGAAGGACTTCGCGCAAAAGGCATATCAGTCAAGGTTGATGACAGAGACAATGTACGTAGTGGATTTAAATTCTCAGAATGGGAATTCAAGGGTGTGCCTGTCAGAGTTGTAATGGGACAACGTGATATTGAAAATGGTACAGTGGAAATAGCCCGTCGTGATACTTTTGAAAAAGTTCATATTGAAAGGACAGGCGTAGAAAACTACATCGAGAATTTACTTGATGCTATTCAGAAGAGTATCTTCAACAAGGCTCTTGATTTCCGTGAGAAGATGATTACCAAAGTTGATACCTACGAGGAATTCAAGAAAGTACTAGATGAAAAGGGTGGATTTATCTTTGCTCACTGGGATGGCACCCCGGAAACAGAAGCAAAAATCAAGGAAGAAACAAAGGCTACGATTCGTTGTATTCCCTTGTATATGGAAAAAGAGGAAGGTAAATGTATGGTTACAGGTAAACCATCTCACCAGAGAGTGCTTTTTGCACGAGCATACTAACCTGATATCTGATAAGTATAATTAACATGTCCCTTTCTACTGTACTATTATTGGTGGTAGAAGGGGCTTTATTTTTAAGAGAAAATAGACTTTTATGCAAAAATTTATAATGATTGACGGGATTCCTGTCAGGTATGATATCAAGGGACAAGGTGCCAAGAACTTTCTGCTTATTCATGGCTTTATAGAAAGTATTGAACTTTTTGAATCATTTTCTGATAAACTCTCAAAATCCGGAAAGGTCCTTACAATAGATCTTCCTGGATGTGGCATGTCTGGTTATGATGGGCGGGAGTGTCTATCAATGGAATATTTTGCGAGTGTAGTCTATTCTGTAATCCAGAAAGTACAGTTTGGCAGATCAATTGCGATTGGCCATTCTATGGGAGGATATATTTTGTTGGCACTTTCTCAGTTGCATGAAGAGTGTTTTGAAAAACTGGTACTTCTTCATTCAACCCCTTTTGCAGCGACAGAAACCAGAAAAATTGAAAGGGAAAAGGACCTTGAGATAATGTTGAGTGGGAAAAAAAGTAGCTTGATAGATGTCAATTCCAAAGGTAGGTTTGCTGCTGAGAATTATAAAAAATTCCGTGACGAAATTCTTGATATGGCAGAAGCTGTGGAAATGTGTGATGATCAAGCTATTGCAGCTACTATCAGGGGACTTATTTCAAGGGTTTCCCATGGAGATTATTTCAAAGAATGCAAGCTTCCAAGAATGATGATATTCGGGAAGCAGGATTCCTATATACAGCTATCACGAGCAGAAGAAGTAGCATCTGCATTCCCCGATGCCAAGGTGCTATGGCTTGAACATTCCGGTCATATGGGCTTTATTGAGGAACCAGACATAATTATCGAAAATCTATAATGTTTCAAAAGTCGCTTGAAACAAAGTTGCTGCTTCCCGACATATTCGTATTATTACATTCTTGAATAGTTTACGCTATCCTTCCGAGGAATAGATATGCGATTTATGTACCAGATATGTATTTAATGCAATCATGCTGAAGCAAGATATTTGATGAATCTATAATGAGAACAGGTTTCAAACTATCTTGAAGCCTGTAATTGTTTATGTTTTAGTTTTTTTATAAAGATTTCGGCACGCAAATTGAGCTATTGACTGAAACCATTTATTCTGATTATATGTAAAAATATGTGTACCAATAATTTATTTTCTGAAAATTATCTGTTTCAGACTGGAATCGGAGAGTGGCATTTGGGATTTGCTTCCTACAAATTCATTGGTACCATCAGGATTCTCATATGGATAGTCTGTAAGGACAGGAGTCCCCAGTTCACTGCCGTTAATAGTCCTGAAACTTGAATAAAAGGTTGTGATTGCCGCATCTTTATCATTCACTGTAATATTACCTTTCATGATAGGCTTGATGGAATCTTGCTTGTAATATTCCACAAGTTGATTCTTTTTTGATGGTTTACAGATAACAATATTGTCGATAAATCTATTGTCAGACTGAACGAAAGCGCTCACCCCTTTAATTGTTGTTGAATGATTGAGCATATATGGTATATATCGATAACCACCATAATGTCCTATGTCACCGCCGAAGAGGTTGTGTATGTATGCACCTCCCTCGGAATCATCGACAAGGGCAGCTCCGGAAAGACAAATATTGTTGTCCACTACGAAAGGACCATGATTCCTCTCTAGAAACAGATCTACAGCGAAGTTGTCATAACAAATATTTGATGATATTCTGGCTCCCTGACCCATCCAGTCCATCCATATTCCTCTTGTACTATTGTAGATAATGTTCCCATAAATATTGACGTCAATTCCACAATGTAATTTGATGCCAGACTGTTCAGCTCCACCAAATTCCTCCTTGCAGCAAATGTTGTAAATCGTATTGCCGTAAATTTCGCTGAAAATACAACCCAATGCCCCGCAAATTCCAGCCTGTCCACAATCAGAGATGATGTTGTTGCGAATTATATGGGAACCGACACTTTCTTTTTTCCAACTGTGCTGAATAGCACGGAAAATACATTCGATAAAATGGAGATGGCCATCATCAACCCTTTTGTCATATGTCCATACGTTATCTCCAGAGCCAGCTTCCTTACCAATTGCAATCCCGCTGGACTTACTGTTTTTTATGACATTATCTTCAATTATCCATCCTTTGCACCAATGAGGAGCTATGATTCCAATCTGTTCAGCCGTAGGAGCAGCCCACTTAGTAGCCGTCTGACTCATCTTAAAACCTCTGACCGTAATGAAGTTAATACCCTCTCTGGAAGGATAAAAACATGTCGGACGTACGCTGATTTCGATAGATTCAATGTTTGGGTCAAGATTGCCGAAGGATGCAGTGATTGTAGTTTCATTTTCACCAACTGTAGAGAACCAATTCATTACAACGCCATCAGGATCTCTGTGATTTGTCCTGACTTTAAGTAATGAATCCACTGATTCGGCTTCATACATTGATACTTCATTTATGAAGACATCAGCAAGATGAAGTGTATATGGAGGTTCTACCCAGTCGCCGATTAGAGTCTCTGAGAAAGGGTTGAATGAGCCGAACATACTATTTGGAAGGGATACCGTCCAAATCTTGCCATTGGAACCCTTTACTTTTTTCCATCCCTTGACGATTTCTGAACCTTTGATTTCTACATTTTCACCTTCAGCAGCTCTATAAAGAATACGTGTATTTTCAGTACGACCTCCGCGAAGTGGGTCTACATATTCACGATATATACCTTCATGTACTGTTATCGTATCCCCAGGTAGTGCCTTCTGTGCAGCAGTATTTATGTAAAGAAGTGGATGTGAAACCGTGCCAGAGTTAGTGTCGCTTCCATTTTTTGCTACATGGTATTCTTTTGCAGCACTTGAAAGCACGGCAAAGGCTGCAATTGTAGATATTAATAATCTTTTTGTAATAAATAACTTCATAATCAGTAGCAGTATTTTAAATTAAATGATTACTAAATGTTTTACCTAAAAGTGACTAGTACTTTTCAACTGTGGTCATATAATACATCGTGCAGATGTAATAATATCTCGCATGATTTCAAATAGTGTGTTGAGCTACTATAAAAAGACACTTAGGTAAAGAATTAAGCATTCAATTAAATTATTTGTCATTAATAAAAAAGACTGCACTTGCTTGCTATGTGTGCCTATTGGTGCAGTCTATTCAGAAGAAACGCATATCGGGTAAGAAACTATCAGATTGTTTCTATCCGAACAGTGCTATTATTCCCATTCAATAGTTCCTGTTGGCTTTGGAGTTAGATCCATAAGAACACGATTCACACCTTTTACTTCATTCACTATGCGTGAAGTAATGTGCTGGAGAAGTTCAAATGGTACATTCTCAACAGTTGCAGTCATTGCGTCGCGAGTATTTACGGCTCTGATAATTACCGGCCATTCATAACTACGCTTGTCATTTTTAACACCTGTTGACTTGAAGTCAGGTACCACTGTGAAATACTGCCATACTTTTCCTTCAAGTCCGTTTTTGGCAAATTCCTCACGTAGAATTGCATCCGATTCACGTACTGCTTCAAGACGGTCTCTGGTTATTGCACCTGTACACCTAACACCAAGTCCTGGCCCTGGGAATGGCTGACGGTATACCATATTGTCTGGCAATCCAAGAGTTGTTCCGACAACTCTGACCTCATCCTTGAATAATAATTTAATAGGTTCTACCAGTTCAAATTGAAGGTCTTCAGGAAGTCCACCTACATTATGATGTGATTTTACTGCACCTGATTCTATAATATCCGGGTAAATTGTACCTTGAGCAAGGAACTTGATACCTTCTTGTTTTCTGGCTTCTTCTTCAAATACCCTGATGAATTCTCCCCCGATAATTTTCCTTTTTTCTTCGGGATCGGAAACATCTACTAGTTTATCAAGAAATCTATCAATAGCATCAACATAAACAAGGTTTGCGTTCATTTCATCACGGAAAACTTTTACGACCTGTTCTGGTTCTCCTTTGCGAAGAAGACCATGATTTACGTGTACACATACTAGCTGTTTTCCTATTGCTTTGATTAGAAGGGCTGCAACAACAGAGGAATCAACACCACCGGACAAAGCTAGAAGAACTTTTTTATCTCCAACCTGTTCTTTAATTAGAGCTAACTGCTCGTCAATAAATTTTTGTGCAAGTTCAGCAGTGGTGATACGTTCCATGTCTGCTGGTCTAATACAATTTGATGACATATTTCTTACTGAAGTTTTGCAAGTATAACTTGCTTAATTATAATAATTTGAATGTTTATTTTCATGTTTTTTTTTCTTTTATCCCATTAAAGAGATAGTTCTTGTCGGACTTTTTGCCCGATTTGTAATGTGCCCATCGCCAATGTTGTCGGGAGGTTTGATGACAGAGACACTGGACTTTAGGTCCTTTTAATCACTGTCC
>DCHP01000114.1 GCA_002315675.1 Rikenellaceae bacterium UBA1749
TAACCCCTGTGGCAAATAAACGCCCGATTTTCAGCTGCCAAAAAATGACAATAATAGAGATAGAAAAAAAATACAAATGAAGACATTAAAAAAATACCCTGGGTTGAGAATGATGCCCGTAGAGTTGGACTATGAGGGCAGACTCTGCACGGCATCGATAGCTGAAACAACATCTGTCCAGTCAAACGGGCAGGAAGTCGGAATGAGTGTTGATTTCACCGAATCCGAATCGTTTAATCATGTTTGGGAATCGTTATAAATGAAAAGCCAATCTTATATATCCATATTAGTTGCAACCGTAATTCTTTCAACAGTTGGTTGCAAGAAGTTAGATTTTTCCATAGCTGGACAAAAAATCAGTTTTACTTCCAGTTATTCTTCCGATTTGACAAGAACTGCATATTCAGATGAACCTTTCGGAACAACTTACAGAGTCGAGTGGCTTGTTGGAGATCAGATGTCGATTGGAAGTTCTCAGGTGGAAGGAGTTAACATGTTGAATTACATCATTGCAGAAAGTAGTCATGACGGATATTTGAGTTATGGTAAACTTACTCAGAAAACCGGTGAAGGTTTAAGATGGGGAGATGAGGATGAGTATACTTTCTACGCTGCTTATCCTGCTGCTCTTGACAATTTCGGTCCTTCAGGCTGGGTCAGGTGGAGACTTCCTGAAACACAATTGCAGGGAAAAGGATCTGGATGGAATGCAGATAATACAGTATTTACGGCTGTGGCTAATGGAGATTATATGTTCATGGCCGCCAAATGCGAGGTAGACAAAAGAGTTTCAAAAGTTGTTGATCTCCCTTTCAAATTCATTCCTACGGTCCTCAGCCTTGAATTGTCTGGTGTTAGTGATATGACTATCAAGAAAATTCAGTTGGAATCTTCAACGCTTAAACTTACGGGTTTGCTCGAGTGTACATTGTATGACCCGGATAAAGAAGGCTATCCACGATGGTTTTTCATCAATTCGCAAGTTTATGATGAAAAACCGTTCAAAACGGCTAGCATATGTCCGACTGATGATGGGCAACCTGTAACATTAGCCAAAGGAAAGAAACTTAAGGCTGACCTGTTTATGGCTCCGTGTAATATCACGAACCTTACTTTGCATGTCACCTTGCAGACGTCTTCAGGTGACAAATCTCTTTCGTGCGAAATAAAGCAGTTCAATGAAACTACTTCCAAGTATGAATTCTTGACTTTTGCCGCTCACAAGAGGAACATTCTCAAAGGAGTAGTGGTTCCGGCAGGTGAATCAGTCGTAATTGGCGAAGATGCTATCATTATTACCTGGACAACAACAGGGGAAGATTTGAATCCGAATAAATAACTGAGAAGGATATGAAGAAATATTATGCCATAACCATAGCTTTATTGTCTGTGTTTTCATCTTGCCAGAAAGAACGAGACGTTGAATCTGTCAACATTGGATATTCTATGGAAAGGATTACCCGGGCAACAATGGTGAACCAGAAATCTGATTACGTCAGTTTGGCAGACAATTCGCTGATTGTATCTGCATATGATGGAGATGTTGCAGTAATTGATGCAAAGACTGCAAAGTATTACAGTACATCTAAGCAATGGAAGACAGACATAAATTACCCTTGGCCAACTTCAGATTCAAATGTCTTGAAGTCGATGAAGTTATTTGCGTGGACGCCCAAAGCAGTCGGGCAGGGAGATGTCACTTTGAATGCCGTTGGTTCTTCTGCGACTTTCTCATATTCTTCGCAGACAGTTCCAGCGGATCAGAAAGATGTGATGTTCGGGTATTTCAGTGGAGTTGAGGCTAGCGGGATAGCCCCGCTTATATTCTCACATGCTTTGGCGGGAGTGAAATTCAAGGTCGGTTCACTGGGTTCAGGCTATACTATCAATGATGTTTCAATCAGTGGAGTAGCAGACAACGGAATATGCACCGTTTCTTTTTCTTCAACACCGTCCTATTCCTGGAACATTAACGGTGCGACTAAAACCAATGTATATCATCCGGCTGATACGGATACCACTCCTGGCTACGGAGTTCTTTCAACAGGAAGTTATATCGGTAAGGACACCATAACCCTGATTCCTCAGCCTATGACTTCAACAGCCAAAATCAGTCTTACCGTTACACCTCCGGCTGGTACGGCAACTACTTTTGAGTATTCGCTTGCAAGTTCTCCTGCTCTTTCTGCTGGCAATTGTCTGGAGTACACCTTGAACGCTTCAAATGAAATTTCGTTTTCAGTTTCTGTGTCTGCATGGGAAAACCTTCCCACAAAGGATGTTGAACTATTGTAATAATGACATATCAACAGGTAAATATGAATCGTACTTTTAGACTAATATCATTTATTGTTATCTTTTCCATAGTGATAGTTTCCTGTGATAATAGGGAGAAGTTTTCATTTTCGGATGCTATTGCTTTCAGTATTGAACCGTTAACAGGAGATTCTCTGACGGTGGAGCCTTCCTCTTTCTTCCATTTTTATGATAGAGATGGAAATGAGGTGTTAAGCGCTTGCCATAGTGTAGAAGATATGTTTGTTGATTCAGACACAGCAGCAGCGACAAGGGCTATTCTTGTAACAACTGAAGATGGGCTGTCATCCGGTTTTGGAGTATATGCCTATAGCAAGAATAAGTCATCCTATATCATTGATGGGAAGGTTGCAACCAAGCAGTCTGACGGAAAATGGAAGACCGTGTCATCTCCTAATTGGGAGGCCGGTGATGAACTGACAGTGATAGCATACTATCCTTCTAATCTGAATCCAAATAAGTCAACAGGTTCCTTTTCTTATACTATCAATAGTAATTCAACTGTTCAGAAGGATGCTATGCTTGCATATTACAAGGGTTCAAGTGATACGGGTATTGCAAGCCTTTCATTTTCTCATGCTCTCACCGCCGTCAGGTTCATTTGGGGAGACGTCCAAAAGGCTGTTAAAATCAAGTCGATAGCTCTTGACGGAGTATATTATTCCGGACAATGCACTCCAACTCTGTCAGAGATGACATATTCTTGGACTCCAGGAAGCACTTTTACTTATGAACAGGGTGATTTGACGATGGATGTTCCTGCAGAAGGTACCCTTTTGACTGCAGATCAATATACTTTTCTCTGTATTCCGCAGAATCTAGCCGAACAGTCTGTAACCATATACCTTACCATCAATGATGGAACCAAAGACTTTACCGTCAGCAAAGAGTTGAATACAGGTAGTTGGGAGCCAGGGAAAGTGAATATCTATAATTTGGGGTATAAAGACCAGTATGAGTATATAATTGATGACATACCTGATGTTGTAGTTTCTTATGAGGGGGGGACTCCATCGTTTTCAGTAAAGTCCTATAAAAAGAATAAGAGTACTGCGGAGTTGTCTGCTCAACCTTGGAAGGTCCAGTATAAAGATGGAGATAAATGGATTGATGGCTATCCTTCAGGTAGTTTGATTACTGGTATGACCAAAATATCAGGAACAGGAAGCACGTCAACACCTGAGACAGTGGGAGTTACCATCAGCGCCCAAACTATGACTCCAAAAACAGTCCCAGCTTCTGAACACAGGCAAATTCTGCTGAGAAATCCAGAAAAACATAATTTCGATCTTTCTTTTTATGATCCGTCTTTGAATTATACCGTACCAGAATCTGCTCAAACGGAAAGTTTGAGGCGGTCAGCCAATTGCTATGTCATTAATGCTTCAGGAACATACAATTTTCCTGCAGTCTATGGAAATTCATTAAATAACCCTTCTGCATATATCCCAACTGCCGCTCAAAGTCTTGATGACGCTACTGCAAAGGCTAATTATCTACTCAAAAGGTTCGTCGATAATAACGATAACCCGATTGAACATCCGTATATCATAGATCAGTTGGGAGGCACAAGCAGTAATTATTCCGTAGTGCTCGCATGGGAAGATGTTGATTATCTGATTGATGAAGAATCTTTGACACTGTCTGAGGATGGCAAGCGCATCAGCTTCTCCGTCCCACGAGAAACCATCGCTCCAGGGAATGCTGTCATAGCCCTCAAAAAAGGTAGTACTGTTGTTTGGAGCTGGCATATCTGGGTAACCGATGAACTGTTATATAAGATTCAGACTCTCACAGATGAATATAAACTGATGCCGACAAATATTGGCTGGGTATACTCCGGAGAAGCATATGCAAAAGTCTTTGAAGGACGTGACAAGCAGATGAGGGTCACAAGCGGAACAGCAGAAAAATTGTTCAGGGTTATCCAGATGGACTATGTCTATGACATACAGAGCGCTAAAGGGAATGGACCTTTTTTCCAGTGGGGAAGAAAGGATCCAATGGCTGCTGGTGATGGTATTACTGTTGGGAACAGTGTCAAGTATTCATCAAAGTGCGGTCAAAAAAATCTTCACCCCAATTTTACCATAACATCCGCTTGTACTATTGGACAGTCAATTTCTCAGCCAAATCAGATGAAGCCAGGATTATGTCCTACTGACGTATGGGCAACACTGACAAAACAAGGAGATTGGTGTCAGGATCATTATGTCAACAGGTGGAACGGCAATATTTTGAGCGACCAGGATTACAAACTTAACGATGAACATGGTTCTCTTGTTGAGAAAACCATATATGACCCATCTCCTATTGGATTCAAAGTACCAAACTTGGGTGTTTTCAAAGTCTTGTCTTCATATAAATCACATTTAAGCTGGGATTCATCGAAACATGTTGAGTATACGTCAACATTGATAAAAGGACAATATTTTTGGATGCCTTGTACTGGTTTCAGAGCAGTATATTATTATCCGGACGGAAACTTATATTGGTTTGGTGAAATTTCCGGATTTGGAAAATCGTACTATGATAATATATATGAAATCCTCTATTCTACAGCTTCCCCTAAGGGTTATACTGCCATGGTATTCCAAGTGGGAATCAATTCCAGTGGCTCATACACATCTGGATCCCCGGGTTATTCCAATTTCTGGATTTCTATTGCAACCCCAATTCGCCCAATGAAAGAATAGAAAGTCTATTGAACTAACCCCTGCCGGG
>DCHP01000029.1 GCA_002315675.1 Rikenellaceae bacterium UBA1749
GGGAAGCAAAGTTACTTATCACATTTCATCAAGCAGCTGACTGAATTCCTCTACTGACAAGGTGAATAGAGGAGCACCGATTGAACTTCCCATTTAATTATTGGTTTTAAGTTCCGGCGCCGGGAAAAGGTAGCAAGCAATCCCCTTTGCCGTCCATTCTTCATGAGGGTAATGCTACTTCGCCCTCAAGGAATGTTCAGCAAAGGTCTGTTTTTTTATATCAACAATATCTTAACTCCGTGATATACACCGTTATAACGAAAAGTAACGAAAAATAACGGTTAAACGAGATCAGTTGAAAAGTTTATAAATAGTCAGCTCGCGCTCCGTCATATCACCAGTTTGTTTTGACGAGATGAGATTGTATTTTTGAGTATAATATTTATAGCCGTTCCATTTTTGAATCTTTTGCCAATCTATTTTGCCAAATAATGCTAAAGACAGAGAACTGGCAAATAAAGCCAACTCAATCATTTTGCCCTTAAATTGAAACTTCTCATCAATTAGCTGTGCAGCATAAGCTTTCTCCCATATAGAAGCGGCTTTCTTTGAGCGGAATTCCTCTGGCAGTATGCTGATATCGCCAAAACTAACTGATACAGGCATTTCAATATGGCACTGTTCACTCCCCATTGTGTCATTGTTACTGATAACAAGATGGTGGTATTTCTTAATGAGTGTTTCTGCCTGCTTTGTGGTCCAATCCATATATGAAGAAACTCCTATTTCATCAACATGATTAGACAATATTACCCCAGATGCATTCTGAAAATAGTATATGTCATATTGCAACCCATTTTCTAAAAGAGATCCTTCGATGATACACGCAAGTGTATTCAAATCATCCACAATACGATACAACATAGAGGCATCTTCGTGAGAATACATAGAGTTTCTATGTTTACTATTTCTTGACTCCTTTTCCTCATAGTAGGAATCACGTGCCTGTTCCTCAACAGATAAGATAAATTCTATATAAGTCTTCCACTTTTTGTTACCTTGTTCCTTTATTATTTTTTCTGAGTTCCTCCATAATGTTTTAAATTCATCCGGTGAGTAACAACTGATTTCCATAAATAGATGAAGCATCTGTGCGCCACGCACTCGACGATGGTCATCATCTTCTGGAAATAGGATTGCGCATGTATCCTCCAATGGGCTCAATAGAGAAAAAATGTAACTTTCCAATTCGCATTCAACAGATGCTTTCGTTTTCACATTATGCCTTATTTCTTTTGTGACTGCTTCCCAATCTGAATACGATTCATATGTAAATCCCGTGTGATTTTGAGTAATGAACTTATCCCATTCATCCTGAAAATAATCGGTAGTTCTCTTAGTGTTATATGGGTGAATACCAAACAATGCTAAAATAGATTCAATGTATGATGAAGTTTCTGATGAAGACAATCTATTGATTATTCGATTCGTAAAAGAATAAGTGTTTTCTTCTTTTATTTGATTCGATGACACCCCATCATTATCGTAATTCACATCTCCGAAATATTTGATATTACCAAACCGATACAAACAATCCTTTATGTTGCATCCTTTGCATATTCGTCTTTCCTGATATATTAATAAAGGGCCAAGTTCTTCGTATAGAGCACTTTCTATTACGGTCATCGGTGAGATTGATGAATCCCGATAGGAGGTATCACAGTCATTCTCTTTAACAGCGTCCAAGATGTCATCCAGTTCCAAATCATGAGCTAAATGCTTCACGCATATCTGGTGCGGTGCTTTAAGAAACGAAGCCTCAAGAATCGCCCAGAAACTGATAGCTCTAGAACATAGCACATCATCAACCTTATTAAAAAAATAGTAGATTTCTGACAAAACTCCCAGTATGGCAACAATCCACGCTTCCTTTACTGCCTCGCCCTCCTCTCCTGTCGCCTTCGATATACATTTATCTTTGAATGTTTTACAGTCACTATTGAACATCTTATCATCATAGCCTTCCTGACGTTTGAGTATCTGAAAGAACAAACGATCAATCTCATATTCTCCACATGAATCAACTAAGTTGAATGAAAAAGATGTATATCCCTTTGCTCGTAACATACCCAGCGGAAAATCCAATAATTCATTGTCACTATTCTTTCCTTGAACGTCGCCATCCACGTTTTCTTTATCTTGACTATCAATTATAACTGAATTCTTGGCCAGCGTCCTTGTCTTCTCTACTGGCCATTGCCTGAATATAGAAATGTCTTCAATCGTAATGTTGTCTACGATATGAATATTGGATTCATCCTGAATCGTCAGAAAATCTAACGATATGCCATTTTCAAGCAACACTGACTCTATGTATACAGCAAATTGTTTTAGGTCACTTGATATTTGATAAAGAACATGAAAACAATCATCCTGCCTTATTTTGCAAATTGAAGAATAAAATTGATGTGCTTGTTTTTGGTATGCTCTATTCTTTATTTGTTTAATCTCTTCGGTATCTTGAAGTTCATTATCCTCAAACGAGTCAGCCTTCAAACAATTCGGTGAACATATGCCTGAATACGTCATGCCAACTCTCTCAATCAGGAATTTTTTGATAAACTCAGGAAGATCTTTTGTGTATGGAAAACAATTGAGGACATATGAGGTCAGTTCCTGTAGCAGCGAATCATTCGAATCTGTGCTCTTGTAAAAAAAAGAAGAAACATATTTCAGCTGTGACAGAATATTGATAAAATACGATTTTATTTCTCCTATATTGTCATTTCGTAATAGAACCGCCGTCTCAACTTCGTGTAACACATCCTCCCATCTTGTAAATTCAATTTTTGAAAGTTCATCAGATGCGTTATAGCCAAAACTATTATCGAAATATGGCAAATCATGCTTATCCGATATGTCCTGCCAACTAAGCCCACAACTTGAAACAAATCGAGACATCAATCCATGCCAGTTTACCCTGTTTAGTTTAGTGATAAATGAATCGATAGCTACCATATGCCTGATTTGTCTTTTGTTGTTAACCCTATAAAAACTTAATTCTTTGCAAGTCCCTGCTCAAATACTGCCATCTGCTCCTCTTTCACTTTTTCTGCTATATCGATGTAGGGTTTCATTGCCTTATAGTCAGAGTGACCGGTCCATTTCATCACGACCTGCGGAGGGATGCCGGATGCCAGGGCGAAGCAGATGAACGTCCGTCGCCCGGCATGGGTGCCGATCAGTTCATATTTTGGCAAAGTCTCCTCTACTCTTTCGCCTGCACGGTAGAATACCTCCGTTATTGGGGTATTGAATCCGCACAGTTCGCAGAGATCTTTTATGTACCCATTCATCTTCTGGTTGCTGATGACCGGGAGAGCCAATCCTTCCGGATATGTTTGTGATTTATACTTGTCGAGAATGGCCTTCGCGTGTGCATTCAAGTCTATCGGCAATCGGTCATTAGTCTTCGCCGTCACTATGTAGATCTTCTTGTCCGACACGTCAGTTCTTTTCAGTTTCGCCATATCCGAATACCTGAGTGACGTGAAGGCACAGAAGCAGAACAGATCCCTGGTCTTGGCGAGGGCTCCAGCCTCCTGGACGGTCTTTTCATATTCGTTCCCATTCATATCGGTCAGTTTCACCTTGGTCCCGTTGGCTGGAATTTCATATTCGTATAGCTTCAGGAGTTCATCCTTCGTCAGAAAGATGACCGGTTTTTCGAGAACCTTGAACTTTGGCCGGTACTTGTTTATAAACTCCTGCTTGCAGTACCCTTTACGAATCGCCCAGTTGAGGAACCATTTCAGATTGTTGAACTGCTTCTGAACTGTTTTTTCCTCAAGGTTCTGCGTCTTTCTGAGAAAAGAGACAAACTTATTGATGCCATTCTCATCAAAGTTCTGATATGAAATACTCTTATTGAACTTTGTCAGATGGTTGGTGAAAGTTTTCCAACACTGGCACGTCGCATATGCCCATTGATTGACGGCACTTTCTTGTTCGATGAATTCGGCCAGATTATCAAAAAGCGTCTTCTCCTTTGGTGCCACCTTGCATTCCTCCCCACCAAGAGCTAATGCACACTGGTTTTTGAATTCTTCCTGAGAGGGCACTTCCTTTACTGATGATTCATAGACCGTAAAATGGGACAGCAGCTTGAAAATATCAGAGTTGATATCTTTTGCGCTTTCCCCTTTTGAATTGACGTATTTGTTTTTGGATACCCTGTTCCCATCCCATACTGCCGGGTCAACACAGTGCCCGATTGTGGATAGAAATCTTTTTTTGAGAATAGTTACCGAAATACGAATCGGTAATTCGCCAGCTTTGTTTGCGTGTGCGTCGAGATAAAATCTTACTGCCATATCTACCTGTCTTTATCTTACGCACAAATTTACGCACAAAAGTTGGTATATCCAATTATATTGTAAGAAACCGAAAAGACACTAATTCGCAGTATATTAATACATTGTAAATTATAAGAGTTCAAGAGTTACTCTAACTATAGTCCGCCCATCTCCACAAAAAA
>DCHP01000023.1:0-126 GCA_002315675.1 Rikenellaceae bacterium UBA1749
CCGTCCAGGGATGCCCCTCGTGTCTATTGTTATACAACTGCCGGTACTGACGTATCGTTGTTTGGTCGAAATCCTTCTCAATAGAAAAATATGAGAAAATTTTGGCGTCTAGCGGATAGTCCTTGA
>DCHP01000023.1:327-531 GCA_002315675.1 Rikenellaceae bacterium UBA1749
TACATCTTCATCCACAGTGAGACAAGAATTCACCTTGTTCTTATTATGAACATCATCCCAGAACTGTTTCTTATACTTGTCTGTCTGTTCCAGCGTCAAATGGTCCGGAAAGAACTTGTGATTCTTCTCTTTGATACCGAGGACAATGATACCACCGAAAGTATTCCCGAAAGCTGAATAAGTCTCCCAAAAACTATTTGGGAA
>DCHP01000023.1:620-6677 GCA_002315675.1 Rikenellaceae bacterium UBA1749
AGTACATGTCCATAGTAATAGCAAAGTTATGATTTTATTTCTATCCCACCAACAGCCTCTGCCCGAATATAATAAAGAATTTTTTCTTATCCGCTCACCAATCCATTGGGGTGACCATCCCGCTGCAGGCATTCAGATTATTGACGACCCTGTGCGTTTGTGATAAGTAGTTAACAATAAAATTAAAAAATCCTTAACCGTCCAGAAATGTTTTTCATTATATTTGCCGAAAATGATTAAAAACATAATATTTGACCTTGGGGCGGTTGTCATCGATTGGGATCCGCATCATTTGTATGATCCTTATTTTGGCAACAGAGAAAAGGCAGAATGGTTTCTTCAGAATATTTGCACCAGAGAATGGAATACTCTGATGGATGCCGGACTTCCGTTTTCAAAAGGAATCAAGGCTAAAGTTGAGCAGTTCCCGGAATGGGAAAAAGAAATAAACTTGTATTTCGAGGGTTCGACGAAAATGATTGGCGGCCTTATCCCCGGTACAAGTGAGTATGCTATCGAACTTTATACGCGAGGATATAAACTATTTGCCTTGACCAACTGGTCTTATGAAACATTTTCCAATGTGACGGGGTTTGAATTTTTTAAATACTTGTCCGGAATGGTCGTCAGCGGTTACGAAAAAATAGTCAAACCATCCCCTGAAATATATAAGTTGTTGATGTCAAGGTACCAGATAACAGCATCTGAATGCATATTCATTGATGACATACAACACAATGTTGACGGAGCGCGTGCTGTTGGGATGCAGGCTCTACAATTTAGTAGTTGCCGTCAATTAAAAAATGATTTGGAACCGTTGTTACTAAAAAAATGATATGTACAACAAATCAACTGATGAAATAAAACACAATGAACTGGTAGAGCAACTTTATGTCTCTATGAAATCTTCATTGGTTGATCTTGCGTTCCGATACATAAAAGATCGGGAATGTGCAGAAGATATTGTGCAGTCTGTATTCTTAAAACTTTGTCAGGAGAGAATCATAGTTCCGGGGTCGATAAAGGCTTATTTGATTATTATGACCAAAAATGCCGTGCTGAACTATATCCGGGATAACAATACGATCGTAATATCGAATTATATTGAAGCACAACGGGAAATAGTTGATGATTACTACTCCCAGATGGAGAGAAAAGAGAAAGAAGACGAATTGATGTCGGCTATCGATTTGTTGCCTGCAAGACAAAAAGAGATAGCTATTCTTAGATGTTGCGGCTTTTCAAACAAGGAAATTTCCGAGCGATTGAGCCTTTCTCTAAATACCGTGAATTCTCAATATCGTTCATTGAAATTTCGTTTAAAGGCAGTATTGTCGGAAGCTATAGCGGCAATAGCCATCTTATTATTTTGCTCATGACAAGAAAGAATTCAATAATAGTCCAGCGTGTTCTGAATAACGTGGGGACAAAAAAACAAGCCAAAGATGTCGCGGGATGGTTTGCGACTGATGAGGGGCAAGAATGGCTTTCCCAGGACTACGACAAGGAAGCTAGAAAGGCGTTTGCGAATTATCCGCCGACATGTTCATCAGCAAAGAATAAGCGAAGGAGATTCATTCGCACTTTTGCTTCGTGCTCATTTGTTGCAGTATTAATATTCGTCGCATTTTTCGTCGGGACTCGGATTAATCCTTGGGAAACAATAGATTCCTCAATGAAAGAGTTATCAACGAGCAATGGTGAAAATATTGTTTTGGCATTCCAGGAAGGAAGTCGGATTGAACTGAATGGAGGTTCTACCATCTCATATCCTTGCGTATTTGCCAAAGACAGCAGAACGGTTTCTTTCTCTGGGGAAGCAATTTTTGCTATTGCGAAGAACCCGGAAAAACCATTTATCATCAAAATTGAAGGTGCCCAGGTCGTTGTAACAGGAACTGAATTCAATCTCAAGGCATATCCGGAGGATACACGAGTTACACTGTCCTTAATCGAAGGGACAGTATTATTTAGAGAAGGTGAGCATGAATATTCGATTCATGAGAATCAGGTATTGTCTTTCGACAAGAGTTCTATGGCTGTCAACATCACTGATTGTGAAAATGTTGCCAATGCAAAATTGTGGGCCAACGATGGCTTCATCTTCGTTGATCAGCCATTGTCTGAAATATTGAACACCTTGTCCAGGATGTCTGGTATCAGGTTTGAAATATGCAAGGGTGTTGATCCTGAACTTTCTTTCTCCTTCTCTTCAACTGGTTGTTCTATTGACGAAACACTTAATGATATGGAAAGAATTTCCAATATCCGTTTTGTTAAACAAGGTGACATCACTTATGTGAAGATCAAATAATTTTTTGTTGTGACTAACACTTTTTGCCGGTTTATGTGTTAATAACGTAAACCGGCATTGTTGTATTGCCACAATAATTAATAACAATATGAAAATCAAGAGACTACTTTTCTTAGCCTTCTTTTTGAGCGTCTCGCTTCTGATGCACGCTCAAAATGTGACACTGGACATGAAAAAAGCGAAAGTGTCAAACGTGTTGGATTCCATTTCGGAACAAACTGGAATGGTCTTTTATCATTCAAGACCTATTGTTGATCCGGACAGAATCATTTCTATTACTGTCTCAAATGCATCTCTGAAATCAGCCCTCGATTTCATTTGTGCTGAGATCAACTGTTCATATGAGATATCCGGCAAAAAGGTATATCTGGTTGAAAAGAAGAAGACAGAAGCTTCAATTAAGGTCGAGGGCATTGTCAATGATGCGAACGGTCAACCTTTACCCGGAGTGAGCATTCTTGAAAAGGGAACGACCAATGGTTGCATCTCTGATATAGATGGCAAGTTTTCTTTTCAGGCAAAACCATCATCAATGCTTGAAATCAGTTGTATTGGTTTTGAGACAAAAAGCATACAGGCTGCGCCATCTCTGAAAGTCACACTCGCAGACGACAACCAGCTTCTGGAAGAAGTAGTCGTTATTGGTTATGGTGCAGTAAAGAAAAGAGATGTTTCAACCGCAATTTCATCAATCAAAGCCGAAGATTTTCAGGATAAACCCATTGCGGACTTTAGACAGGCTATGGCAGGTAAAATGCCTGGTGTATCTGTTATCAACGCAGGCGGTGACCCTGAAGGAAATATGATGATTCGTGTTCGAGGAATCGGGTCCGTAACAGCAGGCAATGACCCTCTGTATGTAATAGATGGCGTCCCTGTAGATAATGGGCTGGCTAATTTGAACCCAAATGATATTGCCTCTCTCGAAGTTCTAAAGGATGCATCTTCGGCTGCAATCTATGGTTCAAGAGGTTCAAATGGTGTTATCCTGGTTACCACAAAGAAGGGCCAAAGTGACAAACTCAGTATTTCTTATGATGGCTACTATGGTATTGACCAGCTTTCTAAAAAAATCCCCCTCATGGACGCATACCAATATGCAAAGTTTGTTTTTGACGGGCACGAAAATGCATATCATGATGCCGTGCCTGGAGGAAATGAACCCAATGGAACAAGATCTGACTCATGGGCAAACTGGCCTGTGGAAATTCAACCATATCTTGATGGACAACAGGGATTGACAAATACTGACTGGCAGGATGCTATCTTCCGTAATGCAAACGTTACAGGTCACAACCTCTCGTTCTCCGGAAAGACGCAATCAACAAATTACTTTATTTCCTTGAACTATATGCTCAAGCAAGGTATCATCATCAATTCCGATTATCAGAAATTCGGCGTACGTGTAAACCTTGATGGAAAGAGAGGAAACTTCCGGTATGGCGTTAACTTAGCCCCGTCCTATTCCAAATCAAACAAAGTGAATGCGTCCGGTTCATATGGCAGCGGAGGTGTTGTACAATCTGCATTGGCATACAACCCAATGTGGCCTATATATAATGAGGATGGCTCATTTAATTACCTTGGAAATGGATATTGGAGAATTGGTACTGACTATCAGCACAATGAAATCTTGAATCCAGTGGCTTTGGCAACACTTCCAAAGAATGTTATCAATAGATTTGCATTGACAGGAAGAGCATTCATGTCTTATGAATTTATCGAAGGGCTTGTCCTTCAGACATCATTTGGCGGATCATACTATGGTGCCAATAATGAAAAATATACGCCCAGCACTCTGGAAACAATTGGCAAAGCGAATTATGGAAAGCCATCCAATCCGGTTGGATATGCATCCTCGGCTTCTTTCTATAATTGGATTTGGGAGAACCAGCTTTCCTATAACAAGACATTTAAGGGAGACCACACAATTAATGCCGTTCTGGTTCAATCTCTTCAGAAAGAATCAGATAAGTCAATGAATGTGACGGCGACCGATTACCCGAATGATTATATTCAAACAATTAGAGGCGGTACGGTAACAGATGGTGACTCAAAAACAGAGCAATGGTCTCTCGCTTCTTTCCTTGCTCGTGTTCAGTATAGTTACAAAGGGAAATATATTGTATCTGCTGCAGTTCGTACTGACGGTTCATCCCGTTTTGGAAAGAACAATCGATGGGGCGTTTTTCCTTCTGCATCGGCTGCATGGCGCATTTCTGGTGAAGATTGGATGCAAGGTGCAAAGGGTTGGCTCAACGATTTGAAAATCAGAGCAAGCTATGGTTTGACCGGAAACTTCCAGATTGGCAATTACACGCATTTGTCAACTATGGATCCAGATAATTATATTCTTGGTGCAAACAGTGGTTCACTGGTTAGCGGGTATAAACCCACTGGCGTGGATAACCCTGACCTGACTTGGGAAAAGACATCAATGACAAACGTCGGACTTGATGCGAATCTTTGGAATGGATATCTGACTCTCACAGCGGAATACTACTATGCAAACACCTCTGATATGCTCCTCAATGTTCCTGTTCCTCTTATTACTGGTTACAGTACAACTTTGATGAATATCGGCAAGGTAAACAACCGCGGCTTTGAATTACAACTTGGCACATCCCACTCCTATCAGAATTCAATATTCTATTCATTCTCGGCAAATATTTCAAGGAATATCAACGAAGTATTGTCTTTAGGTGCCAACGACACACCGATTATTTCAACCGGCAGTGTAAATCACGCATACTATATCACTCAGGTCGGTCAGCCGATAGGATCATATTACTTGATGAAAGTTGATGGAGTATTCAAAAACGAGGAAGAACTTAAGGCCTATCCCCATTTCAGCAATACACAACCGGGCGATTTTAGATTTGTTGATGTTGATGGAGACGGTGTTATTGATCTGGACAAGGATCGCACAATTGTTGGAAACTATATGCCCGATTTTACATATGGCTTTAATGGTGATTTCGGATATAAAGGTATCGACTTGCGTTTCGCATTCCAAGGTGTCTATGGTAACGAAATTCTGAACTTGAATAAACGTTACATTGATAATATGGAAGGTAATGTCAACGGAACTACTATTGCACTGAATAGATGGGTTAGTGCCGAAAATCCTGGTGACGGACTCACAAATAGAGCAAACCGTAAGCAAAAAGGAAACAACGGACGTACTTCCACATGGCATATAGAAGATGGCTCCTACCTTAGACTTCAGAATCTTGAAATAGGATACTCTCTTCCCAAGAAGTGGATGGATGCCATAAAGATGCAGAAAATACGTATTTATCTGGCTGGACAAAACCTATTCACAATCACAAACTATACTGGCTATAATCCTGAAGTCAGCAACAGCACTTCAGCATTGACCCCAGGAGAGGATTATGGAACATATCCTCTTGCAAGAACATATATGGTCGGAGTTAATATAACATTCTAAGAGATGAAGAAGATTTTATTTTATTCAACAATATTGATCGGGACACTTGTCACAGCATCTTCCTGCGAAAAATTCTTCGCTTTAACTCCCGATTACGAAGTGCCTGTAGATAATGTCTATAAGACAGACTCGGACTTTGAACTCGCTGTGAACGGCTGCTATGCAAAGTTGCAAGGCCAAGTAAATTTTGCCACTGAACTTTGCGAATTCAGAAGTGACAACCTTAAACTGTCTGCTCCTACTATTATTTTGATTTATGCAAAGATATAAAATGCCGAATTTAATTTGACAG
>DCHP01000018.1 GCA_002315675.1 Rikenellaceae bacterium UBA1749
CATTTTTCAAAGTGTCAAACTACCGCCATATTACAGCTTAAATTTCATATGTGTTTCAAAATACAAAACTATTGAAAAAAAATCGTAACTTTGTCCGATAATGATTTTTTTTCAGAGAAAGTAAATAAAAAAAATCGTTTACATTTTAGTTTTAGCAATTATCGTGCAAAAATAATATGACTGACAAAAAGACAGAAATTCCTGCCAAATACGATCCATCAATGGCAGAAGACCGCTGGTATGCAGATTGGTTAGCAAAAGGCTATTTTCACAGTGAGCCTGATACCCGTATTCCATATACAGTAGTTATTCCACCGCCAAATGTTACAGGTGTGCTACATATGGGACACATGTTAAACAATACAATCCAGGATGTTCTTGTCAGACGTGCCAGAATGAAAGGTTATAACGCATGCTGGGTTCCAGGCACAGATCATGCTTCAATTGCCACTGAAGCTAAAGTTGTACAGTTGCTGGCATCTCAAGGCATAAAGAAGACAGACCTGTCAAGAGAGGAATTCCTGCGCCATGCATGGCAGTGGAAGGAAAAGCATGGTGGTATCATACTTGAGCAGCTAAAGAAATTAGGGGCTTCATGCGACTGGAGCAGAACGAAATTCACAATGGACGAGCCTTTGAGCCAAAGTGTAATAAAGGTGTTCGTCCAGCTTTACAATGAAGGCAAGATCTATCGTGGAGTCAGAATGGTAAACTGGGACCCAAAGGCACTGACAGCCCTGTCAGACGAAGAGGTCATATACAAGGAACATAATGGTAAGTTATATTATCTGAGATATAGGATTGAAGGAGACGAGGATAATTATGCCGTAGTTGCGACAACACGTCCTGAAACTATTTTTGGAGATACTGCAATGTGTATCAACCCAAAAGATCCCAAAAATACGCATCTTAAAGGCAAAAGGGTTATTGTTCCTCTTTGTGGACGTTCAATCCCTGTCATAGAAGATGAATATGTTGATATTGAGTTCGGCACCGGTTGTCTGAAAGTCACTCCTGCCCATGATGTCAATGACTACATGCTGGGAGAAAAATACAATTTACCTTCAATCGACATTTTCAACGACAACGGGACACTTAACGAAAATGGTATGCAATATGCCGGCATGGACCGTTTTGATGTCCGTGAGCAAATTGAGAAGGACCTGCAGGAACAAGGATTGCTTGAAAAGACAGAGCCATATGTCAATCAGATCGGTACATCTGAAAGAACAGGTGTTGCGATTGAACCGAAGCTTTCCATGCAATGGTTCCTGAAGATGGAAGAACTTGCCCAACCTGCTCTGAAAGCAGTAATCGAAGATGTTATCAAATTATACCCTTCAAAGTTTAAGAACACATACAGACACTGGATGGAAAATGTAAGAGACTGGTGTGTAAGCCGACAGCTCTGGTGGGGACAGCAGATTCCGGCATACTATCTTCCAAAGGGAGGATTCGTAGTTGCTGAAAACGCAGAGGAGGCTTTGAAACTTGCGAGAGAAAAAGACCCTGAAATCAAGGCTGAAGACCTGAAACAGGATCCAGATGTGCTTGACACATGGTTCAGTTCGTGGTTATGGCCGATATCAGTATTTGACGGAATAAACAATCCTGACAACAAGGACATCAATTACTATTATCCTACGAACGATCTGGTTACAGCACCTGAAATCCTTTTCTTCTGGGTTGCAAGAATGATTATTGCCGGATACAAATTCAAGGGAGCACATCCTTTCGGCAACGTCTATCTTACCGGTATTGTTCGCGACAAGCTTAGAAGAAAGATGAGCAAGTCTCTGGGGAACTCTCCGGACCCTCTTGAACTTATCGAGAAATACGGAGCCGACAGTATTCGTGTAGCAATGATGCTCTGCACAACTGCAGGTAATGATATTATCTGGGATGATAGTCTTATAGAACAGGGAAGAAACTTCGGAAACAAGATATGGAATACATTCCGCCTTCTTAAGATGTGGAATGTTGAAGATAAAGAACAGCCTTTCAGTTCAAAAGTAGCTGTTGAATGGTTTGACTCCCTACTGAACAGAACTGTTACAGAGATAGATCGCTGTTTCTCTGAATTCAGAATTTCAGACGCAATGATGACCTTGTATAAACTATTCTGGGATGATTTTTCATCTTCGTATCTTGAAATCATCAAGCCACCTTTCGGAGAAAGCATTGATAAGAAAACGTATGATTCAACAATAGGATTCTACGAAACGCTATTGCAGCATCTTCACCCATATATGCCTTTCATTACGGAAGAAATATGGCATTATATCAAACCACGTGGGGAGAAGGAGAGTATCATGGTCAGCCTATACAAAGAGCCTGGCAGAATTGATGAGAAGATAATAGAGCATATGTCATACGCCCTTGAAGTAGTTTCATCAATCAGGAATATTAGAGCCGGCAAAGGTATTGCACAAAAAGAGGTATTGAAATTGAATGTAATAGCTGACGAAAATTATCCAGTCAGGGAAAAGGATATAATATCCAAACTCGCAAATGTCGAAATTGAAGAGGTTACATCAAAACCTGCTCAGGCTGAGAATTTCATTGTCAAGACTACTGAATACTCTGTAATTCTTGAAGGAAAAGTAGACCTGGCCTCTCAGAAAGAAAAAATCGAGAAAGATCTTCAGTACACTGAACAGTTCCTTGAAAGCGTGATGAAGAAACTCTCCAATGAAAGATTTGTAAATTCTGCACCTGCTCAGGTAGTTGAGAAGGAAAAAGCAAAAAAAGCAGATGCCGAGAAAAAGATAAAAATTCTTAGAGAGCAACTTGCATCCATACATTAAAAAAAGATTATATTTGCAAGATATATGGAGGAGCTTAGGAACATACCGGAGCACATCGCAATCATCATGGACGGCAATGGCAGATGGGCTGCGCAACATGGGCACGAACGCCTGTGGGGGCATTCCCACGGCGTGGAGTCTGTACGTTCTGTTGTAAAAAAGTCCGTTGAGCTTGGTGTTAGATACCTTACCATATATGCATTCTCCACAGAGAACTGGGGAAGACCCCAGGATGAAGTTGAAGGACTTATGAAATTGTTGTCCACAACTATCGGCAATGAAACAGAAGAACTTGCAAAGTCGGGAGTAAGACTCAAATTTATCGGTAACACAGATGTTCTGCCCGAAAATCTAAAGGAACAGATTTCAAAGGCAGAGAATATATATATTGAAACAGAAAAATTAACGTTAATAATTGCGCTGAATTATAGTTCCAGATGGGAAATAACCACTGCTCTTAGAAATATTGTCAAGGAAGGAATTGACGTAAAGGAAATAAATGAGACCCTAATTTCAGATCATTTGTGTACCAGAGGGATTCCTGACCCTGATCTTCTCATCCGCACAAGTGGAGAAATCAGATTGAGCAATTTCCTGTTATGGCAACTATCTTATTCTGAAATGTATTTTACAAAAATTTTTTGGCCGGATTTTGATGGCAAGGCATTGGAAGATGCCATAGCCTATTATTCGAAGCGTAACAGACGTTGGGGAAAAATATAGTGTTTATGAGACAATTCTTAACTTCAATTACAATCTGCATTCTGGCATGTATTTTCACAAAGGTGTATGCAAGCAATATGGAAAATGCATATGTCTTTGCTGATGGTGACAGCACATCAATACTGCCGAAGAATTACAGCTATGCTGAAGGTGAGCCGAAGAAATACATCATTTCAAACATTTCCGTTGAAGGGCTTGTTCAGAATCAGGAATATGTTATTCTGAATACCATCAATATGATGAAGGGCGACACTATCCTGTTCCCGGGACAATCCATCCCAATGGCGGCAAGACGTCTATGGGACATGCATGCGTTTTCAAATATCAGGGTTGAAACAAATCCAAGAGGTGATAGTATTGATATCAAATTCCTGATGGAAGAACGTAAAAGAGTACTTTCATGGAATTGGATAGGTGCAAACAAGACCCAGAAGAAAGATCTGAACCAGAAGCTGCATTTACGTCGCGGTAGTGAATTGTCCGACTATGTCATGAACAACAATATCAGATTGATAAAAGAGTACTATCGCGATAAAGGACAGAGAAATGCTGAAGTTACGTTCATTGTCACTCCTGATTCAATTCTGAAAAACGGCGTGAATGTTACATACGAAGTAACTCCGGGTAAAAAAGTTAAGATTGGGGAAATCGTTATTGAAGGTAACGAGAATTTGAGTGCAAAGAAAATGATAAAGAGTATGGAAAACACTAAAAAGGTTTCCATAAACTTCTTCAATGATACAAAGTTTCATGATAAGGATTTTCCTTCGGATCTTGTTCTCATAGAGGACTTCATGCACTCAAAGGGATATCGTGATGGTGTGGTTCTTGAAGATTCTCTTTACAATATCAGCAAGAAAAGAATCGGAATCTGGATTAAGGTAAAAGAAGGTCAGAAATACTACTATAGGAATGTAAGCTGGATTGGTAACTCCATCTATAACACACAGGTCCTTAGCAATATTCTGGAAGTTCAAAAAGGCGATACATACGATAGCGAAGGAACAGGAGCAAGACTTGGAACCAATGGCAAAACCAAACAGGGACAGACTAATGTCAGGGGCATGTATGTGGACAATGGATATCTGGGATACCAGATTTCAGCTGAAGAACGTGTCGTAAACGGCGACTCCGTTGACCTCGACATTAAGATGTATGAAGGAAGTCAGTTCGTGATAAATGATGTCCAGTTCACGGGAAACTATAGAACAAACGACCATGTCATAAGACGAGAACTTGAAACCGTACCAGGAGACCTGTACAGCGAATCATTACTGATTCGTACATATCAGCGACTTGCAAGCATGGGACAATTCGATTCAAAGAGTTTCAAGACGCCAGAAGTAATTCCTAATAGACAGACAGAAACCGTAGATCTTAAATACTCTCTTGAAGAAATTTCCAACGACCAGTTCGAGTTGTCTGGTGGTTGGGGTAGCGGTTCATTCATCGCATCCGTTGGTGTAAACTTCACAAATGTATCAATGAGGGATGTTTTCAAGAAAGGCGCATGGAAACCATATCCAAGTGGAGACAATCAGACAGTCGGCATAAATATCCAGACAAATGGTACATATTACAGCGCAATTTCCGCCAACTTCGTTGAACCATGGTTAGGTGGAGACAAGCCTAGACAATTCAGCGTAAGCGCATGGTTCTCTAGACAGACAGACTCATACTACAACAGTTACTATGGTTATTCAGGTACATATAACGGGTGGTTCAATGTCTGGGGCGGTCAGGCCAATCTAGGAAGAAGATTAAGCTGGCCTGATCCATATTTCCAGTTCTCAATTGGTGTAAATGCTCAAGTATACCAGATGTCGAACTGGAATAGTTTCCTGATATCAGATGGTAAATGTCATACGGTAGCATTGCAATTGTCATTGTCAAGGAACTCTGTTGACGACTTGTACCAATACCCTACATCCGGATCGTATTTTTCAATTTCAGCAGACCTTACTCCTCCATTTTCAAGATTTGATGGAATTGATTACAAAGACCCTTATCTATCAGATCAGGACAGATACAGATGGGTTGAATATCATAAATGGAAATTGATGGCTCAATGGTATTTTCCTCTAACCCCTGATAGAAAATTGATTCTGGTAACCAGAGGACAATATGGATATCTTGGGCATTACAATCAATACAAACCTTCTCCTTTTGAAGGGTTTATCGTCGGTGGTGACGGACTATCCGGATACACAATGTATGGATCTGAAAATGTTGGTCTGCGTGGTTATGCAAACAATTCACTTACACCGGGATATGGATACGGAGTATATAGTAGAATATATAGTAAATACACTGTTGAAATGAGATACCCTATTATGCACCAGGGAAGTACAATGGTATATGGACTGGTATTCGGTGAAGCAGGTAACGCATTCACGACCATCAGGGATTTCAAACCATTCGATCTGAAAAAATCAGCGGGTATAGGCTTGAGGTTGTTCGTACCGGTACTGGGTCAGCTTGGCATTGACTGGGGTTACGGATTTGATCCGGTAGAGGGTGATAATTCCACACGAAGCGGAAGTCAATTCCACTTCTCTATGGGTTACCAATTCTAATAAAGAGTTCACTTGAAAAAGAATGTTATATCACTATTATCATTGTTATTGACCTCCGGAATGTGGGGTGCTTCTCAATTTTGAGACTTATTCTTGTGGGGGCAATATAATATTGCCAATTAAGAAGAATTTGTTAACTTTGTAGGTAGGTTATTTTATAAATAATTGATTAATAATAACAAAAAAGACTAATAATGAAAACAATTAAATTTTTAGCTATAGCAATTTTAGCTTTGGTTTCAACTTCAGTTTATGCACAAAAATTCGCAGTTATCAACACTGGTGAAATTATTCAGAAAATGGCTGAAAAAGACTCTGTTTCAACCAAACTAGAAGAACATAACAAAAAAATCCAGTCTGAGTATCAGGCTATGGTTGATGAATTCAATAAAAAAGCTCAGGAATATCAAAGTCAGGCATCTACTCTTTCAAAGGCTATGGCTCAGCAGAAGGAAAAAGAACTTCAGAATATGCAGCAGAATATTCAAGGTTTCGAACAGGTTGCTCAGCAGGAAATCAATACTAAGCAACAGGAGTTGTTAAAACCAATATACGACAAGATGAATGAAGAAATTGCCAAGGCGGCAAAAGCTGGTGCATATACATTCGTTTTTGATAAAACAGTTCCTCTATATGTAAATGAAGCTGCAGTTACAGATATTACTGCTACTGTATCCAAGGCTTTCGGATTCTAGAAAATAATTCCTGAATTATTTGCCCTATTGATAAATTTATTATTGTTGGGGAAAGAATGTGAAAAATAATTTAGGGAAAACTCAAATAGGAATATTTGATTCAGGGTTAGGCGGACTCTCTGTATGGTCAGAGGTAGTCCGCCTTATGCCTAATCAACCTACGATCTATTTTGCCGATGCAGCCAATTGTCCATATGGTGGAAAGACGGAAGATGAAATTTTTCAACTAACTGAAAAAGGTATAAAATGGTTGTTGAAGAGCGGTGCCCGAATTATTATAATAGCATGCAATACAGCTACCGGAGCCGCAATTGAACAACTAAGGGCAAAATATCCGGAAGTCCCGTTTGTGGGAATTGAGCCTGCAATCAAAAAGGCCGTAGAGAATTCGTCAAACGGAATAATAGGAATAATGGCCACAAAATTCACTTTACAATCAAAAAAATATCTCAATACAAAAAACAGATACGCTAAGAATTGCAAAGTAATTGAACAGGTTGGAGAAGGACTTGTAGAATTGGTTGAAAATGATGAAATAAATAGTGACAAGACCACGAACTTGCTTATTAAGTATCTGACACCGATGATTGAAGAAGGGGCCGATACTCTGGTTTTGGGATGCACCCACTACCCTTTTCTTAAAGAAAGGATAAAGGAAATAACAAATAATAAAATAGAAATTATTGATCCTGCACCATATGTGGTAAAACATACAATCGACATTATGGGAAATTATTCATTGGAAAAAGAAAATGGATGCAGGTTCAAATATCAGTTTCATAGTACCAAGTCTGCTAAACATAGTCATTACATACGAAAAAGAGCTCTTGAAATAATAAATGGCAACGGCAAAGAAAACAACAACTAGTAAGAAAACTCATAAGGCATCAGGCGGAAACGGAAAGCGAAAACCAGAAGCAAATGATAAAGCTCTTACCAGAAAAAAACATAAAAAATTAAAGCATGCAAACGATAGAAATCCATATCGATTTGTATGGTTGTCATTAATTTTGCTCTTCCTATCAACAACTCTTTTCCTATCTGAAATTTCCTACATTAAATTCTGGGAAAAGGACATAAGTTTGATATCATTGCCTTTAAAAAGCATAATTGATGAAAACGTAGGAAATTACTGCGGACATTTTGGAGTTATTGCTGCAGACATTATGATAAGAAGGTTATTTGGAATAAGCGCGTTACTGATTCCGTTGGTATTCTTAATTTCATCTATTTCGCTTGTCAATGTCAAAAAAATCAGGATTGGACATTATGTATATCCATTGATAGTATTTACATGCCTTTGCTCTGTTTTCCTTGGTTGTTTCAATGGTAGAGACGTTGATTTTTTCGGAACTGGGCTTGGAGGTGAGATGGGAATATACATATCTGAATGGTTACAGAAATATCTTGGAATTGAAGGTACACAGGTTCTTCTTATAATTCTGTTTATCGCATTTCTATGGGGAATCGCCGCAAATTTATGTATAAATCTTATCTCAGGACTATACCGGATTATTGCAAAGTCTACATCAAAAATTATTGGAAAGCGCTATTACTCACCAAGGGTTATTGTAACGGAAATCTCGCCATACCATGAACATGCGGCTGATGATTCCCTGAGATCATTGATTGAAGAGAATTCAGAAGAAAATAGTAACAATAATGGTCTTGAGAATGATGGCAATAATCACAGTACCGAAAGTGAAAATATTATCAACGGGACAAAAGATGAAAGTGAGGAGAAGCTTGATACTGTTTTACTTGAAAACGGAAGACTTGCTGCAAAAATTACGGATGACTATTATATATACCTGTGCCCTGAATTGATAGTTCCAGACAAAAATGAAATTCAGGAGGAAAAACAGTGTACGGTCGATAACAAGGAAAACGAAGAAGAATTTACAATTATAAGGAAGACGACCGAATCTGAAGTTTCTACTGAATCTGCAAACTCAGAGAAAGATGAGTCAGATGAAACGGAAACCATTGTGTCAAATGCTCAGGAAACTGTGATTTCCGTTACATCAGATAGTGAACGGGATGCCGAAGAAAGTGATAAGAACGAAGGTGAAAGAGCCAAGGATATTACCACTGGAAGCATAAAGATTGACGACCTTATCATATCCAAGAGCGAGACAGAGGAAGAGGTCTCGGATGCTGATGTAAATGAAAGGAGATTATACGATCCGACTCTTGAACTGAGGAATTACAAGAAACCGACAATTGATCTTTTAAAGAAATATGATGAATCCGAAATTCTTGTAGAAGAAGAGGAAGTTGTCAGGAACAAAGAACAGATTGTAAATACACTTGCAACTTTTGGAATAAGCATCTCTGAAATTGAAGCTACTGTTGGCCCGACTGTAACATTATATGAAATAAAACCTGCTCCTGGAGTCAGGATTTCCAAAATACAGAATCTTGAAAAGGATATAGCCCTTGCATTGGCCGCCCTTGGAATTCGTATTATTGCACCTATTCCTGGAAAAGGAGCAATAGGCATTGAAGTTCCTAACAAGAAAAAGGCAACGGTATCCATGTATTCTGTAATAAAATCAGCGAAATTCCATGACAGTAAAGCCGAATTGCCAATCGCCTTGGGGAGGACAATACAGAATGAGACCCTTGTTCTTGATCTTGCTAAAATGCCACATCTCTTGGTTGCCGGTGCAACCGGTCAGGGTAAATCTGTTGGGCTGAATGCCATAATAACTTCACTGCTATATAAGAAACATCCAGCAGAACTGAAATTTGTAATGGTAGATCCTAAGAGGCTTGAACTTACTCCATATTCTTCCTTATCCAAACATTTTATTGCCCAGATGGAAGGAAGCGACGATATTATCCTAACAGACACCACCAAGGTCATATATACTCTTAATTCCATTTGTCAGGAAATGGATGACAGATATCGGTTATTGGAAGATGCATGTGTAAAGAATCTAAAAGAATATAACAACAAGTTTATGCATAGAAAACTGAACCCAGAAAAAGGTCACAGGTTCCTGCCTTATATTGTTGTAATAGTCGATGAATTCGCAGACCTGATAATGACTGCCGGAAGGGAAATTGAAACACCTGTCGCCAGAATTGCCCAATTGGCCAGAGCAGCAGGTATTCATATGATAATCGCAACTCAGAGACCAACAGCAAACATAATAACCGGTACAATTAAAGCCAACTTCCCAGCCAGAATTGCTTTCAAAGTATTATCTGGTTTAGATTCAAGAACAATATTGGACAAGGGAGGAGCTGATCAACTGATAGGACGCGGGGATATGCTTGTATACCATGGAAGCGACCTTACCAGAGTTCAATGTGCATTTGTAGACACTCCAGAAGTTGAGGCAATCACAAGTTATATTGGTTCCCAGATGGGATATTTCGAGCCATATCAGTTACCTGAATTCCAGCCTGAAAGTGAAAATAGCCGAGAGAATTCAGCAACCGATCATCAATCCGGTCCAATGGACCCATTATTAGTGGAAGTAGCAAGGTACGTAGTTGACAACCAGATTGGTTCAACATCCAAAATACAGAGAAATTTTGAAATCGGATTCAATAGAGCAGGAAGAATTGTGGACCAGCTGGAGAAAATCGGAGTTGTTGGCAAGCAACAAGGTAGTAAACCTAGGCAAGTACTTGTCTCAGATCCGGTACATCTTGAACATATTCTTGACAACTACCGATAGACACTATATCTTTCATCAATAAATCGTAACTATTATTCAGCATCCTTCTAAAAGTGTGCATAGAAGGTCTTCAACATCCGTGTGTAGTCATATTGTCATAATGTAACCATGGTCTGGATAGTAACATAAATCCACTTGATTTTTAATGAACTGTCCCATAAACGATAGTTTTTATCTATATTTGCACCAGAAAAAAAATAAAGAAAATGAATAAAGTATTATTAATGATTCTTGATGGCTGGGGAAAAGGAGACGGAACCAGCCGTGATGCAATTGCAACAACAAATCCCAAATACATTACAAAAATTTCAGCAGAATATCCTCATGCAGAACTGCGTACCGATGGTGAAAATGTAGGACTGCCAGACGGGCAGATGGGTAACTCTGAAGTTGGGCACCAGAATATTGGAGCAGGACGTATCATATATCAGGATCTTGTTAAAATTAATATAGCCATCAGAGATGGTAAACTGGGAGATAACGAAGAAATAGTAAATGCCCTTGATTACGCCAAAGCAAATAAAAAAGCAGTCCATTTCTTTGGTCTTGTATCAAAAGGAGGCGTACATAGTTCATTGGAACATCTGAAGAGTCTATGCGACCTGACAAAAAAATGGGATATTGATAATGTATTTATCCACGCGTTCATGGATGGTCGAGATACCGACCCACGTAGCGGTAAAGGATTTATTGAAGAACTTGAAGACCACCTAAAAACATCAAGGGGAAAGATTGCTACAATAGTAGGAAGGTTCTATGCCATGGACAGAGACAAGAGATGGGAAAGAATCAAGGAAGCTTACGATCTTATTGTCAACCTGAAAGGTAGAGAAGAAGATGATGCAGTTTCTGCAATGCAGCACTCATATGATGATGGTGTTACTGATGAATTTATCAAACCTGCAGTTATCAAAGGTGTTAATGGTAATTTGAAAGAAGGTGATGTTGTAATATTCTTCAATTTCAGAAACGACAGAGCCAAGGAACTGACAATTGCACTTACTCAGCAGGACATGCCTGACAATGGAATGAAAACTATGCCTCTATACTATTGTACAATGACCCCATACGATTCATCATTCAAAGGTCTGCATGTACTATTTAAAAAAGATAATGTACAGAACACGCTTGGCGAATACATAAGCAATAACAACCTTAAACAACTTCGAATTGCCGAAACTGAAAAGTTTGCTCATGTAACATTCTTCTTCAACGGAGGACGCGAAGCACCTTTCGATGGAGAAAATAGAATTCTAATAAATTCTCCAAAAGTTGCCACATATGATTTGCAACCTGAGATGAGTGCATATCTTGTAACTGATGCTCTCGTTGAAGAACTTAAGAAACAGACAGCTGACTTTGTATGTCTGAATTTCGCAAATGGAGATATGATTGGACACACAGGAGTATATGAAGCAATACAAAAAGCCATTTTGGCTGTAGACGAATGTGTTGAAAAAGTAGTGGAAACTGCAAAGGCTAATGGGTATACTGTGCTTATGTGTGCAGACCATGGAAATGCAGACAACGCAGTCAATGAAGATGGAACACCGAACACTGCGCACTCTTTGAATCCTGTACCTGTAGTAATGATATCAGATGAACTGAAGAACAAGAGACTTCACAATGGAATCCTGGCAGACCTTGCCCCTACAGTACTTGATATTATGGGCTTGAAGATACCTGAAGAAATGACAGGTAAAAGTCTTATTGACTAGTAAGTGTAATGATATACACGTAAATATCCGATAATGCGTATTATTTTCTATTTGGCACTATTTCCTTTTTGATGAAGCGAGGCAGTGTCTGAAGTGATGTAAAGGTTAGATGTTTACATTTACATATACATACTAATAATCCATAAAACAATCCCTGTCTCTTATTGTGACAGGGATTGTTTTTAGTTGTGAATAATTAGTCGAACATCATAAAGAGATAACAAATTGATAGTCAATAAAATAAGTGTTATTTTTCTTGGAAATAACTCCCAGA
>DCHP01000059.1 GCA_002315675.1 Rikenellaceae bacterium UBA1749
GCAACACGAAGTCCTGTAACATTATACATTTCCTCAAGGCATATCACCTGTGCCGCCAACTGGACTTCATCGCGTTCGTCAGGCTTGCTATGGCCCCGTTTATACTCGACGGGATATGGTCTCCAATAACCAGGATATCGTGAGATGGTTATGGCGTCTTTCTCTGAATCAGACGCTATCATTTCCACTGCATCGGTGATTCCATATAATCCCAGAGTTCGCGAAGAAATGTTGACTGACCGCAAGGTCAGAGTGCCGTTATTCAGTTCCCTGTAAAACGGGTCATCAACTCTTTGATGAAGGATTTCCCCTTCAAAAGTCAATCTGTTCTCCTCCCACTGCTGTTCCAGATGAATCAATGCCCACTGCCGGGGACAGAACATAAAGTGCTGAATCCCCGACAGCATTAGCATATCGTCATCTGTGTAAGGCATTAAGTTACAACATCTCTATAAGTTCGATTCCGGAGGGCATATTCGCTCTGTCAATTGTGACTTCATAGTCAGTGAACTTCCTCGGCACTTCTACACCGTCCTTTCTCTTGACATCCACTAAATCGAACAGTTTGTTGGCCGGTGCATTTCCAAGTTCTGAACTGTGTTTGAAAACTATCAGTTTCTGCGCTGACATCAGACCACGTGCGGCGCTTCTGTCAACATCAAACATATTCCTGAGCGCCTCCCAGAACAAGTTCAGGTCATCCTCATCGAATCCTGTCTGCTTGGCCAGATTTGCGGAGACAAATCCGTGGCAGAGGTAGAGGCCGTAGGGGACGGTGGCCTTCCGACCCATTGTGCGATTGTCGCCACTCTGCTTCTCTGCTTCTTTCTCTGTTGCCACAGCCATACGGGTTATTGAAAACTCACACGCAGTAATAGGATCCAAAGACCTGGCAAAAGTAAACTGAATGGGGCCGCGCACTTGGCCAGCATTTTTACCTGTTGACATCACAGCGCCAAATGTGCGAATATCATAATAATGACTGCACATATACTGTCTCGCTGCTTCTGTTTTGTCACCTCCCTTTTTGTCAGCGACTGCTTCATCTTCATGAGCAAGGTCAATCAGTGTATTGAGAACGGCTTTTTCTTTGATGAAAATATCGTAACCAATTGAGCACTGTCTGGCAGACTGCACATAATTCCTGACTTTTCGTTTCAGGCATACATCTGTAACGAGTCCCATACCCGTTTCTGCATCCACTCTTGGCAAGTTGCCGGCATCCGGGTCGCCATTTGGATTTCCGTCCTGTACATCGAAAAGATATACAAAATCAATTCTGTTTTTTAATTCTGACATAGTTGTATTTGTTAATATTGTTACTCTATTGATGTTTCAACCTTCTTTGTGAAAAAAGCTTGCCTCTGATGGTAGAATCCCACGAAGAATCGCCCCTGATCCTGAAGGTCAAGATGTGCCGGGAAACCGTCAGCAGAAAGTTTGTCGATTATCTCCTGCTTTAACTTTTCGTAAAAAATTTTAGAGCCCTCGTTCAATTTTTCAGAGTGATGTGAAGAAAGATTAAGGATAGTTGCGAATACTGCTGCCGGTGTAGTACTGGCAGAATTCAAGTAGCGTTCCTGAATGCTGTGGATATTATTCGCATCTTCCTGTATCTTGTCAAGAACTGCGAAAAGGCGTCCACACAGATAGCCTTGGTTGGTATTTTCTTTGTCTAACATTACGGTTATTTTTTTGTTGTTATCATTATTCAAACGATTGAGATATGCCTTCAGTATGGCTACTCTGCATGGATTCCCATAAGGTGCAACATCCTGTTCTGCCATGATTCTTCTTATGCATGATGAAAAAAGAGTAGCTGGATATGGGTATCCCTCAAAAATACTCTTGGCCAGAGCATCTGGGACATTAGGCGTTGTTTCGCTTTGCTTTCCTCCCAATGTTATAGCACTTAACATATCCCTTAATCCATAATATGGCTTTTTATCTTTCCTCCCGTCTATTATTTCCATATCCTCAAAATGTTTCAACATCTTTCCTGTAAACTCTTTTATGGATATATCTGACCAATAAACGACGGATATCCTGGCAGCATTTGGCGCAAGTCCAAGTATATAGAATCTGTCATCGACAGATGTAATTAACCGTCCGTTGTTTATCGCACTGAACACCCGCCGTACCTCATCTATCCTGGCATTCGGATCATCCTGTTTATCATCGATGAATCCCATCAAATTGAAAAGAGACGTTTCTGATTGAATTGAAGCCTCGCCAGAATTGGAGGCCCAAAACAAGAACGTTCTGTTACCAAATACGCATTTGTTTCTGGAACCTTTTGACAGCATAGTATTCATTGCTGTTGTATATGCAAACTCTGCCTCATGGGATATCGGAGCATTCAGTCCTTTGCTCTTTCCATACGAGTCATAACCAGAGTTTACTTGAAATGAGACCAATTTTGCCGTTGCCTGACTGCCGGGGATCATAGTCGCCGTTGTAGTCTCCACAAGTTTTCCTTTTCCTCCTGTAATCAGACATAATCCTTGAATACGCTTATTTGGTTCCTCTTGGTTCAAATCCAGAATATCTTTTTTTTCTGCAACGATTTTGATATCACCCTCAATTCTGAAAGAGAAAAACGAATACTTTTTCGTAAGGCACTTTGTTATATCCATCCATAAAGGATCTGACTGGAATTGTACGAGAATATCATCATGACTTTGCTCATAAAACGAGCAAATGGCTTTCAGGTCAATATTTTCAGGGAATTTGCTATGAATTTGTTGTATTTGTCTTATGAAAGCGGATAAACAAGCAATATCATTAGATTTGTCCTTACCTGAATATCCAAGCACATATCCCGATGAATCATACAGATAATTTGGTGCAACTGCACTTGTCCTACTGACATGTTTTCTGACAAGAAATGATTTAGCCGTATCATTATCAATTCTGCAATCTTCAAAACGGATAAACTTTCCTTCTTTATTCAAGACAAGCAGAAATCCAATTTCTTTTTCTTCCATTCCCAAAACCGGGAGATTCCCACACCTTCGGTAATAATCATATAACGCCTTCAATATCATCTCAGTACCTCCTCACTATCTTTTTGTGGAACAATTATGACTCCGTGTCTCATATCCGCCCTGTAGAACATAGCCTGAATGTCTTTCGGATTACTGAAATCCATATCATAGAGCATTATTCCTAAACATCTTGTTTCATTGATAGCAGGGGATAATGTTTCCTTTTCGGGGTACACCAGCCTCCAAGACGCTGCACATTCGCGTGTGCCAAGATACGGCTGCGTGAAGCACTGTCCTTGCCCGGCCCTGCGTTCGAACATCTCGTAGTACTTCATCGGATTCTCGTCATTGCCGGGCGTATGCTTGGCAAATGCCTCTTGTGGTCTATCGGCTACCGGTATGTAAACCAATTTTGCCCAAATTCTGTAGCGGACATCACGTAGCATCAGTGTGTTTTTCTGCTGACGCTTATCTTCTATCAAGATAGGGCTCCTTCCCATCACAGCACCAACCTCATTTCTGCGAATTGATGTCCATTTGACAGGATTCAGCACTTCAATCTTCGTCACCTCCCATCTCATAGCGTAGCGTTTGAAAAGAATAGCCTCAAAAATGGCCCTGGCTGCAGATGGGGTGATAACATCGTAACTCACCCTCTCCACCTTCAGTTCCGGACGTGTGAAACAAGCGATGTCGCCCCATACTTCCAAGCAATAATCACGGTCTGTATATTCCATAGTATCAATATTATTTCAACAATTTTCTATCACTGACATCTTCCAGAATGCTCATTTGATGGATAGCGATTTGATTGAGCTTCAACAACCTTTCTGCTTGAGGCATCCCGTCATTGATAAACACCGCATTCAAGCTTTCCATATTCGAAAGACATATCAATTCATTGATGCTTGCATAGTCCCTGATGTTTCCTTTTTTGTCAGGATTGGTCTCCCGCCACTGTCTGGCAGTTTGGCCGAACATAGCCATATTTAAAACATCCGCCTCATCAGCATAAACAAAGGCCGCTTGTTCCGGTGTGATTTCATCAGGTATCAGGTTTGTCCTGATTGCGTCAGTATGTATCCGATAATTTATTTTGGACAGTTCCCGTCTTGCACTCCAACCAAGTACTTTCTGCTCTTCATCCTTCAAGCGCTGGAATTCACGGATCAGGTAGAGTTTGAACTGTGGAGAAACCCAACTTGCGAACTCAAAAGCCAAATCCTTGTGCGCATATGTTCCGCCATATCGCCCGGCTCTGGCAATTATTCCTATAGCCGTTGTCCTTTCTATCCATTGTTTCACAGACATAATGAATCTGTTCAGACCGGCTTCGTTTTTAATTCCCTCGAATTCGGGGGAATTAAAATTGGGATTATACATCATCTCCCATATCCCAAGAAATTCGATCGTATTCTTGTTCCTCAACCATTTTTCAATTAATGACAGGCCATTTTCCATAGGTTTGACCATATCGGTCAAAGAGATATAGTCCTTGTCATTAACTGTGATAATGCTTATTTCAGCATTGTTTACAAATACTTTTGCCATTTCTCCACCACTATTTGATTAATACTTCTTCCATCCAATGATTTCCAGTTTTCATACCCACATATTCATCATACTGGTCAATGCCACCAACGACATACACTCCATCTATAACTTCTTCAACCAATCCACACTTTTTCATCTCTAGGAAATCCCTTTCCGCAAGGCTGACGCTGAACAATGACAATTTCTTCATCAACTGGTATGAGACACCGTCAAGTCTCAATCGTTCAACCAATTCCATACTGTTTTCCCAGTTGACAATCACATTTGCTCCCTTATCATCAATCATTCTGAATTCTTTCGCCGCTGTTTCAAAACACATTTCCTCTGGTTTGTATAACCAATGTTTGATGTCCATTTTGTCAAAAGTCGTTTTTTCACAATACAGATACCTGAAATATTCAGTCATGGTTTCTGGGGCAAACCAGTCCCGTTCACCGATGATGTTGAGTCTCGCATAATTGGCATCCTTTATGGCACTGCCAGAAAGCGGATGCTCTTTGGAAAGACTGAAAACGTGGGTGGGGCATATTGCTTGTTTGCCTTCCCTGTTGCAACGCCCTGCTGCCTGTAAGATGGAATCAAGTCCCGCCTCCTGTCTGTAAACCACGGGGAAATCTATATCGACACCTGCTTCTATCAGTTGTGTTGCTATTACCCGAATGACTTTGTTCCCGTCATTTTTTAGAGCCTCCTTCAGTTCCTTTATTTTCTTTCCAATATGGGCCGGGCACATCATTCTAGAGAGGTGAATCTTTATTCCTTCATCAGGAAGCCTGTCAAACAGTTCCTTTGCATCACGGCGTGTGTTTACGATACACAGAACCCTGTCATGCATAACAAGTGCTGTGGCTATCTCATCGTATGTTTTTCCGTTATTGTCAATATCCAACTCCACACGTTTCAGTTTTTCATGAAGATTCATCCCCTCTGGTATTATTTCATAAATGGAATCGATACCGTGAAAAATACTTCTCGGATTACAGCCTTCAATTATTCCGCTCAATATAGGCTGACTTGCCGTGGTAAATAGAACTGATACTCCGAACAGGTGCTGATAACATTTCAAGGAATCTACAACTGGCTGGAGAAAATCTGTCGGAAGAGTCTGTACTTCATCAAGAATCAATACACTGTTGCAGATGTTATGCAACTTTCGACAGGCGGATGGTTTATTGGAATAGATGGACTCAAACAACTGTACGTTCGTCGTTACCACGATAGGGTAATCCCAATTTTCAGTGGCAAGTTTCATCCGGTGTCTCAAATGGTCATCGCGGATTATTTCGAGATCATTGTTTGAATGATGCTCCAGTACATTCTCTTCACCGAAAATCTCCTTCAATACACTGGCTGTCTGAACTATTATGCTGGTATATGGTATCGCTATGATTATTCGCCTTTTCCCATTTTTCAAGGCATGATTCACAGCCCAGACTATCGAAGATATTGTCTTGCCTCCACCTGTGGGGACTGTGAGACTGAAGAAGCCAGGAGGAAGATCTGATGCTTTATGACACTCGTCTTGAACCTGCTGACGAATCTTGTTTACTGATGTGTCCGGTAAATTCTTGAATTCTATCAACTTACTATCCAACTTATTCTTCAAGTCCTTCATCGTAGTATGGTTTCCCCGATTCCTGAAACTCTCTACATCCATAAACCTTTCGGTATCCAGGAAGTCTGCATCCACCAGACAGGAATACAGCATTCTCCAAAGGTGATTGACTTCTTCAGACCCAGTTACTCGTGTAAGTGAATGCGAATCCAACGGTAATGTTTCGATTTTACAGTCAACATCAGCGGGAAGTTGTTTCTGCATAACATCCTTCAAATCTGCGTAGTCATACAACCCTGCATGATGACCGGCGATCTGGTTAGTCATCACATCACTTAATGTACCATAGATTTGTTTGGCTATCAAAGCTCCCACATATGCATGTGTCTTATCATCCCAACGGAGTGGCTTATCTGAAAATCCAGAAACAGACCTGATATAGTTTTGAAAATCAACTTTTTCCTTTCCCTTATCATGCAAGAGTCCCATTGCACGCCCCCATTCGCCAAAACCAAATTCTGCTGCAAATGATTCAGCAAGAGAAGCAACTCCACTTGAATGTTCATCATTGGTCTGTATATCGAAAGATGAATCAGGGTTACTTTTTATGTGAGAAATAAAGTTTTCCATAGTCGAGTAAAGTTAGGATTTTAGTTGTCACCATCATAATTAAAGTGCAAGTATATTGTTAAACAGTGACAACTTACGTCAGTTATTCAATTATTGGCGGCAGGTATCAAGTTTCAAGTGATATCTTTCTGAAAGGACCGGAATCAAGATGAATAACATCTGGTACCATCAACCCTCTCTGGTGTGCATGAGGAGGTGGTATTTGGTCTAGATGCAGACTTCAAGTCGGCACCTGGTACTGGACAGTGCTATTCAAGGCATCTGTGACAGTTTATCGTACCAGATGTTTTTCGGGTTGATCTGAATGACCATTATACCCTTATACCCATAGGAGCTATGAATAGACGCAAAAAATAAGGCGACCGCATTGGTCGCCTTATTGTTTGGGGTGGAAGGTGGGATTCGAA
>DCHP01000038.1 GCA_002315675.1 Rikenellaceae bacterium UBA1749
ACTATAGTACCTGCTGAATAGTTACCGAAAAAGTATACTTTTTCAATTGGAATCAATTCATTAATCATTAACTTTGAATCATTTCAAATTAATCAAACAATCTTTTTATGAAATTAATCGCAGTTTTTCTACTGATGACACTATGTTGTTCATCATTTGCTCAAAGTAATATCACAAAGACAGAAGGAAAAGGATGGACCATTACAACAGAACAGTCCGAGTATAGAATCCAATCCGATGGCAAACAAGCAGTTCCTGTATATTATGGTCCGAAAGATTATGGTATGTTCGGATGGAGTCAAAGACGTGACTTCCCTGTAAATGAAATCCCTGTAAGAGGTGGAACTGCGGATAAGACACCTATCCTTGAAGCGGTTTATCATGATGGTGTAAGGGATATCGAACTTACATTGAATAAAGAGGAAATAATAGATATTGACGGACGGGAAACTCTTAAACTCACCTATTCGGATAGTCTATATTCTCTCAGAGTTGTCTCTTTCACAAGAGTATTTCCAGAGTATGACGTGATTGAAAAATGGATGGAAATAGAAAATGTCAATTCCAAGCATGATATAAAATTTGAAAACGTAAAATCCGGATCAATGTTTCTACAATCCGGTCAGTACATTCTGACACATCATTCAAGCAGGTGGGGATGTGAATTCATACTTAAGTCGGTTGAACTGAGTGCTGGAATAAAAAAAATATTCAGTACCAATTTTCAGACATTTCAGAACACTCCATGGTTCTGTCTTAACAAAGTCGGCAATGAAAATGGTGTATGGTTCGGCGAACTGGAATACAGCGGAAACTGGGAAATTGACTTTAATATGTTCAACTCAGGCCAACTTCAGGTTACAGGTGGAATCAATTTTTGGGATACTGATCTGACACTGACTAAAGGAAAGAAGTTCACCACCCCTAAAATATGTATGGGATACTGCGATGAAGGTCAGGAAGGGGCAATGCACCGTCTCCATTCCGTTATCCGAAATGAAAAGCTCCCTCAGAATTTCCGTAATGTATGCAGGCCTGTAATATACAATAGCTGGTATGCTACAACTTTCGGAGTCAATGAAGAGCAGCAGCTTAAACTGGCAGAAACAGCAAAAGAAGTGGGAGTTGAATTATTTGTTATTGATGATGGGTGGTTTAAGGGAAGAGTTAATGATCAGGCAGGACTTGGCGACTGGACAGTAGACCGTAACAAATTTCCTAATGGCCTTAATCCTTTGATTGACAAGATTCATCAGATGGGAATGATGTTCGGTATCTGGGTTGAACCTGAAATGGTTAATCCTAACAGTGATTTGTATAGAAAACATCCTGAGTGGGCACTACACTTTCCAAACAGATATTCGACAAAGATAAGACATCAATATATGCTGAACTTGGCAAGGGAGGATGTATATCAGTATCTTCTTGAAACAATGACAGATCTTCTTTCAAATCATAAGATAGATTTCATAAAGTGGGATAGAAACCGTGGAATCAGTCAGCCTGGATGGGATGCACAATATCCGCGCGAAGTCAGAATCAGGTTTATCGAGAATCTATATAGACTGATTGATACATTGAGGGAAAAGTTCCCGAACGTTATATTTGAAGGGTGTTCAGGAGGTGGCGGCCGTACTGATATAGGAATGCTTAATTATGTAGATCAGATATGGACCAGTGACAATACCAGCCCTGCCGACAGACTTTTCATACAATATGGCTATCTAAGTGGATGGCCTGCAAATACTATGGTATGTTGGAGTAATAATGATCAGTATACCGAACCGAAGTATAGTCTGGAATTTTCAATGGATGTAGCGATGCAGGGTGTCTTAGGAATTGCCCAGAATATTTCCAGATGGGATACCGATACGAAGGGAATGGCAAAGAAGAAGATAGAGGAATATAAACAGATACGCAATGTCATACAGAACGGAACTGTCCATAGGCTTATTTCTCCTTACAACCAGCAGAGGGAGGCTTTGGAATATGTGTCCCAAAACAAAGATACCGTTGTAGTTCTATGTTATAATTTTGATATTCGTATGACGGATATAAACCTAGATATTCCACAACTTAAACTTCGTGGATTAGAAAGTGGAGCAACATATACAATGGGTGGTACAGAATATTCATCAGATGCACTGATGAATTCAGAATTCAAATGGCCTGTATATGGTGATTTCAAGAGTAAAGTATTGATATTTACAAAAAAATAAACGTTAATGAAAAAGATCTTTTTAGGAATTTTTGCCACTTTATTTGTGTTCAATTCTAATGCTCAGACAATTTATCCGGATTCAACGGAATATTTATCTCCTTTTGTTTTCGGTCATAACCTTGAACATACACGATCAGCCGTAAATCATGGGCTAAGTGCACAAATGCTGAGAAATAGAAAATTTGCTGGGAAACCATCCAGAAATGAAGGAATTGCTGATCAGTGGTTTGGAATTGGAGGCGACAAGACTTTTTATATGTTGACAGAAGTCAATACGTATACCAAACATATTTGCCTTCCAAAAATGGTGCGCACCAACGAATTGCGTTCCCAGATTATTGAAAATATGGCCGACGGGCATACTGCAGGAATCGGGCAAAGAGAACTTTATCTCAGTAACGGAACGGAATATAAGCTAAGAACTGTTACCATAGTTACTAAACCTATCAAACTGAAAATTGAATTTACGGACAGATCCGGAGAAAAGGTTTACGCCACTCACCAGTTGTCGCTTCAACCCGATAACGATTGGGTTGTCAATGAGTTTGAGATGAAATCTATGGCAAAGGATACTGACGCATGCGTTAGGTATACCTTCTCGGAGAAAGGTGAACTTAAATTCGGAGCACTTTCCATGATGCCAAAAGATAATTTTCATGGGATGCGTAGCGATGTGGTTGCTAATTTAAAGGCTATTGGACCAAGGCTCCTTAGATGGCCAGGCGGTAACTTTGCAGGAGAATACAGATGGAAAGACGGTCTTCTACCTGCAGATGAGAGAGGGCCGCTATATGCTTACGATCCTATTGAGACACAGCCTCATACATATGGGTATGATTTCCATGAGATAAGTACAGATGATTTTATTGCCCTTTGTCGTGAAGTAGGTGCAGAACCTCTTATTACAATCAATCCTGTCTGGGGTTCTCCAAAGGAAAGTGCGGAATGGGTTGAGTACTGCAATGGTCCTGCAGATTCTCCATACGGCAGAAAACGTGCTGAAAGAGGTCATATTGAACCATACAATGTCAAATTTTGGTCTCTTGGAAATGAAATGGGATATGGTCATATGGAAGGCCCGAAAAGAGCCAGTGAATATGCAAAGATGGCCGGCGCCCATGCTGATTCAATGCTGGTTGTAACCCCAGATTTGAATCTTTTCAATTCAGGTCCATATCCTAATGACAACTGGGCTCAAAATTCTGCCGCAGTGCTTGCAGATAAGGCAAAATATGTTTCTGTTCATGAGTATGCTTGTCCGGGAGCAGGGTTTACAAGTAGTGGTTACCATTATACAAATGAAGAGGATATTCGCAAGACATATGAAGGTATTATCGGAAATACAACCAATTTCTACAACCGGGCAATCAATATGAGAAAATGTCTCGATAAGACCGGCAAAACCGATTTGATGATATCCTTTGATGAATGGAATCAATGGCATGCATGGTATCGTCCGTCATGCGTGGGAGAAGGTATCTTCGCAATCAGAACTCTGCATATGTTCATGTCGCTGTCAAACAAGCTTAACATGCCTGTTGTATGTTATTTCCAGCCTGTAGGTGAAGGTGCAATCATAATTTATCCTGAAACCAGCAGATTGACTGCAAATGGTCAGATGTTTCAAATTGCAAAAGAGCATCAGGATGGCAGGATATGTAAAATTGATGGCAATGATGATTTTTCGACAATGGCTACCGTAAAATCAGATACGCTGACAGTGACACTTGTAAATGCCGAATATGACAAGGAAAGAATCTTCAGTTTCAATCTTAAAGGTGATCTGCTCAGTTCGAATCTATATTGTTCTGATGATATAAGGCCATATACATATTTTGAAAAGGTGCAGCTTCCTGTAAACCAAACAAAAAAGAATATATCAATGACCTTGCCCGCCCACAGCGTGGCGATATTCAAGATGAAAATTAAAAAATGAGCCAGCTTGAAAAAATCCAAATTTTGAGAAATACCCCAATTCCAGAGACATGTAATAGTGGTGTAAATGACAAATAATACTTTTTCAAGTGTGATCACTGAATAATTTAAGACACCAATCTCATAATTTTTGAGTTGGCAGATTCATTTTGTATATTTGTGGAATAGATACAGCATGATGAATAATCGATTCAAAATATTCATCATGCTGTTCCAAAAAAATGTATTCAATATTTTTTCGTTAAAAACATGAAGAATCTATCTTATTTGTTTTCAATTCATTTTGTTTTAGCAATACTTGCCTTGATGGCATGTGTTATTGAGAGTTCATATTCAGAGGTGTTGTCAATAAAGGATAATGTAATCTATTGCGGTGAGTGCGAACTTGTTAAACTTGCAAATATGGAGGTCCGTTATACTCTCCCTTCTGAAAATATAAAAAAAATGCCAAGAAATGGGATGAACCCATATTTTGAGCATCGTCTGCTATTTGAATCCGGTGAAAATGGTTTTTATGAAAAAGAGACTCACTCTTCAATGACCATTAATCAGACCAAGGATGGTATAGAGATTAACGTGAAAAGTAGTCTTGACACTCTTTCAGAATACGGGGTGTGTCTTCCATTCAATTACATGGGAAAATCCAATGGCGGTGGATGGAGAAAACAGTATCTTCTTAACAATGTGTTCCGTTCAGGAGATGGTAAGATTCTTTATGCATATCTGACAAATCCAAGTGGATGTAATGTATGCGTTGTTGCCAAGAATAAACTGGCAGGCTGGAAGGAGGATTATCGTAATGGCCATTGTTACCACAAGTTTACATTATATGCTAATTTTGACAAGGTATATGCACCAAGGGAAAATGACAATGAAGTTTCCTTTACAATTATCCCTGTAAAAGACTACGATGAACTTCTCGATAAAGTTTCTGGAATGTTGCAAGTCCCTTTCCTTGATGTTGACAAATCAGGTGGTAAGTTAGGTACTACAATCAAATTGACCGCTCATGGCGAAATAGATTCCATCAGAATTGTCAATGAGTTTTCCGGTACGGATAAGATAATCCCTTTCCAGAATGAAATAAAAGTGGATTATGAGAGTGATACTTATCTTTACCCGATTCGCTATAAAAACGGAATAAAGATAGTAGGCGGTGAAGCAGAGATCTATGGTTATAAGGATATTATAGACACCTATAGAAAGACTATGGATAAGGTAAGTATTTTCAGGGTTTTCCACCGGAAAAATTACGAATTTGATGGCAACATATGTGAACATCAATGCTGGATGTCTGCCGGCCTCCGTTTTCTTATGAAATATGGTGACAGGATGAATGATGATGAAAAGACAAGGCTGGAGAATAAACTTAGATATATACTTGATGTCGTTACCGAGACTGATCCTGAACACGCAATACCTAGAGTAACAATATTGAATACTCCTCAGAAGAAATATCCTGCCTACAACGTTTTTGGCGATGATAGAATACAGGAAGAGGCATTTGCCATGACTATTCTTCTTGATTCGTACAAGTATTTCGGTGATCAGATTTATTATGACTACCTGATCAATACCATGGACAGCTTCCTAAATACATACCAGAAGGAGAGTGGTGCGCTTGTAAGAATGTCTGGTGCTGATTATTCAACAGTCTGCTGTCTTATCATACCTATTATAGACGTAGCAAAATTCCTGGAGGACAAGGATAAGGCTCGTTCCGATAGGTATAAGGAAAGTGCAAGGAAACTGGCATGGCATATCTACAGAAGAGGAATTGATTTCCCTACCGAAGGCGGAGGGACAGGCAATCCGGATGAAAAGGAAATGGAGGATGGCTCAATCGCATGTTCGGCATTGTCACTTCTGTACTATTGCAACACTATGGAATATATTCCTGAATTTGTCCAGAAAGCAAAGGAAATTCTAGACATACATGAAAGCTGGGTTATGCAGTCTTCATCATGTGGTTCAAAATGTTCATCACTTCGCTGGTGGGAAACAATCTGGGAAGGCGATCAGAATGGTTCGGCTATCTGTGCAGGTCATGCATGGACCATATGGCGAGCTGAAGGTGACTGGCTGTATTATAAGCTGACAGGGGATAATAAGTATTATGTAAAAGCCTATAATGGTTTCATGACAAATATTTCAAAGATTAGACCAGATGGCAAGACTTTTGCGATACGTAACATAGATATGATTGCCGAAGGCGGTTTTGACCTGAAACTACAGGGTAAATTCCCAAGTATATATGATAGCGGTCTTTCTCGCTATGTGTGGATCCGTGCGAATGATTCCATTCTGGATTCATTGATTGATCCTAAGTAGATTTTAGGAATATGCATTAAATCTAAAGACAGGCTTTATTTTAATCCTATGATATTTATGGATATATGAGCCTGTCATTTTTTGTAATAGACATGTTTTGATATATAGTTCTATATGCAATTACAATCCTAATATGCATTAACTATCATTTTTGTAATAGACATGTTTTGATATACAGCAATCAATAGATATTTTTCCATTTACAGATAGCACAATTAAAAATATACAATACTCCTATGAATATCAGGAAAATAATAACAATCTTTTTTTTAATTCTTATCAACATTTCTGCTCTGAAAGCGCAGGACTTGTCGGATGCAATGAAAATGCATTTTATGCTGGATGGTAATGGTAAAGTGACTTTGTCATTTCTTGGAAAACAGTATATCGAACCATCCAATATCGGCTTGATAGTCAAGGATAGTCAGATTTATGAGCCGATGAGTGTGAAGGAGACGAATGGCTCCATTGCCGTTCGTTATGATAATTCATCATGGGTAACTCTTGATAAAAAAGAGAGGGAGGATGGGAGCGTCCGCCTGGAGGTCCTCTCTTGTTCAAATGATATTGATGCATTTATCTTCGGGCCATATGTGTGCCCAGAGACAAAAGAAGTCGGTGAATTGGTCGGTGCAGCCTGGCATGAAGACGGCTCTTCCGTCTGTATTCAGGCCCTGAATCCAAAAACCCAGGGTGAATGTTATATCCAAAGTGACAAGGTTTCATATAATCCTGGATTTCTGAATGTTGTATATAAAAATAATCCATCCTTCACAATTCCATGCATGAATGTTGCCGGTAAATCCAGTGATGGCAAGTATGTCCTTTCATGCAAGGTTGTAAACATGCAAAAGCCTTTCATAGTTCCGCTGACTGTCACAGGGATGAAAAATGTTCTTATCGATCCGCTTTCAGCACCTGAGGGAAATATTGAAGGCGCAGCCATTATTCTTACATGCGCTTCTGATGCCGATGATCTTCTATCCAGGATTTCAAAAATCGAAACAGAGGAGGGACTTCCTCATCCGATGATTGGTGATCAGTGGGCAAAGGTTTCCCCTCATACAAATGATATCTATCTGGTGTTTGAGTCTGGCGATATTGATACACAGATTGCTTCTGCCAAACGTGCCGGTGTCAACTGGATATATTTCAATAATCCGTTCAAGTCCTGGGGACATTTTGAGATAAATGAGGATATGTACCCAGGTGGTGAAAAACAGTTTGCGGAAACAATAAAGAAAGCCCATGATAATGATATCAATATAGGTTTCCATACCCTGAGTAATTTTATTCATTCCTATGACCCATATGTGTCTCCAGTTCCAAGCAGTGAACTGCTTTCATTTGACGACACCAAAATAACAAGGTCAATTTCTGAAGATGATTCTGTTATATACATAAAGGAAGCCTTGAATTATGATGTCAAGCAGAATTTAAGTTCCGTCAGAATTGGAAATGAAATTATTCGTTTCGGAAAATTCGACAAGGAGAATCTTTGTCTTGTCAGTTGTAACAGAGGTGCATTCGGAACAACTGCATCAAGCCATAGAAAAGGTGAGACGATAACTCATCTTGTCGATAATGGTTATGGAACATTCTTCCCGTCAATCAAGCTTCAGAATGAGATGGCTGACAGAATAGGTACCTTGATAAGGGATAATGATATCAGACGTATGAGCTTCGACGGACTTGAAGGATGCCGGTGTACTGAATATGGTCGTTATGCGGATGCCTCATTCATAGAAAGGATATATAAAATTGCAGGCAGGAACCTTATCAGTGATGCATCCCAGGGGTTCCATTACAGTTGGCATGCAAACAGCTACTATAATTGGGGTGAACCATGGTATGACTATAAAAGAAGGGGCGGAATGTATAACTACAGGGCCAGCAACCTGAACAAATTCAAACGCAACCTTCTCCCAGGTATGCTTGGATGGTATTGTATTTTCAATAGTGACGGCAGGCGTGAGGCAACAAGTCCAGATGCTATGGAATATATGGTATCACGTACTATAGCTTTTAATGCAGGACTTTGTTTCCAGATAGGAGTACCTGCTACAGACAGATTAAACGAGTATTTTGACATAATAAATCTATGGCAGAAATTCAAGTATGAGGTCAATGTTTCCGATAGTATAAGGGACCTTATGAAAGATGAAAGGTCAGACTGGCATCTGGAAAAGAAAGGCGAAAAATGGCAGTTGTCAGAATTGTTTGTAACTGACTATGATATGACCTATTGCGATAGATTCGTCATGACTGAATCCAGAAATACAGGTTATATGGCATCGGATGAATCTCTTAAGCAGAGTGCTCATAGAGCAAATATTGTAATTGACCGTTCAAGTTACGATAACAGGATTCCATTCATTTCAGAACCATTCCACTGCCGTATTCGGGTCGGCACTCCTCAGGACCATGGGAAGATACATAATGTTTCATTTTCTCCTGGCTGGTATGGGGCCACAATATTGCTTTCCTTTGACGTTACAGCAAATGCTGGTGAGTACCTGGAGTACAAGGGAGGTACGACTTTATACAGATATGACAAGGACTTCAATTTAATCGAAAAGGTTGAAGGAAAGGGACATGAACTTGTCGTTGACGGCTCGACACTTTGTGGCTTTACAATCAATTATGATATTGTTGATGAACTTCCTGGTCAGCAACCGCTTGTGCCTATGCTGAAATATTTCAGGACCAAGCAGGTCTTCATTTTTTAGTATTTTCCATTTTTAACATTTGACATAGAATATATTATAGATTTTGCTAAGAAAAACATGAAACAGATTCTTTTTACTATTTTATTACTGTCATCTCTTGTATCTTTTGGACAGGACCTTTCTTTCAATTATGATGAATCCAAAGTTCCTGAATATACCTTGCCGGATCTGCTTACCCTAAATAGTGGTCAGATAGTGACAACCGCCAGACAGTGGATGAAATACCGTCGTCCTGAAATTCTGGAATTTTACACTAAAGAAGTTTTTGGTGATGTGCCCGCCAGACCGGAAGGTCTTCATTTCAAACAGGTTGGCGAGGATGAACAGGTCTTTGGAGGACTTGGAATTCGCCGCCGAGTCCGGATTTGTCTGGATAAGGAAGAACAACATTCATTTGATGTTCTGATTCATTTTCCGAAGAAACACAAAAAGTCATGTCCTGTATTGGTTAATCTGAATTTCACAGACAACAATGACATGACCTTTGAAGATGCTCCTTTTGACTATAAACATTATCCATATGAAATGATACTTAGGGAAGGTTTTGCTATTGCCACAGCAACAAGAAATTCCATTGAACCTGATGTAAAGCCAGTGGATTCAAAGGGTGATGGCGTACGTGCATGGTATGAAAAGATTTATCCCGGTAAATATATCTGGAGTGCTATATCCGCTTGGGCATGGGGACTTAGCAGAATGGCTGATTATATAGAAACAGACAAGGACCTTGATGCAAGTAAAATGGTACTTGTCGGCCACTCCCGTCTTGGCAAGACAGCACTGTGGACAGGTGCCAACGACAAGCGTTTTGCTGTAGTCGTCTCCAATAGCTCCGGATGCGGTGGGGCTGCAATTACAAGGCGTCAGTTTGGTGAAACATATAGGATTATGAGAGTCAATTTTCCTCACTGGATTGTTCCAAACAACTATAAGTATGATGACGCCGATTTCCCTATTGATCAGAACGGCCTGGCTTCACTGACTGCGCCAAGACCTTTGTATATTGCAAGTTCAACAAATGATTTGTGGTGCGACCCAAAGGGTGAATGGCTCTGTGCAAAAACAGTTCAGCCTGTCTATGACCTGTTCGGTAAAAAAGGACTGGAAAGCACTGATGTCCTCAAGGGAGGTCAGCGTGACGACCAGGGAACAGTAGGGTATAAAATGCGAATAGGGGATCATGATCTTCTTCCTGAAGACTGGAAAGTATATATTGAGTTTGCAAAACGCAATTTGAATATCAAGTAATAGGAAAATTAATCCTATACATTTCAGTCTTTAATATTATCACCCGCAGATGTAGTCTGTGGGTTATTTGTATGTAAGTGCCTCTCTGGCAATTTCAGATAATTTCCGTAGAGACTTTTCATCTAGGATTTCGCCCCGCAAAAGTGGACACTATCCCAAATAAAGTATAGTGCTACATGTCTTTCTAAAATAATAGGCAGTCTGTGGTCTGCAATCATGGAACCATTACAGAGCCACTATGCTCAATTTGTATGATGGCTGTAAAATTCTTAGATTTGTGTATGGTAAACTATTTTTTTGTCGATATTCAATATCCTATTTTCATTCATGAAACCAAGTAAAGTTATCCTGTTATTTTTCATAACATTATTTTCCTTTGGAAAATCATATGCTGTTTTGAATGAGAACAATCTTTCTCAGACATTGTCAGAACTTCGTCTTGAACTTTATAATGAAGTCCAGAAAATGGATGAGTACAAGGTTAATTTCACAAAAAAGAAAATGGCTCAGCATGACAAGATGATTGAGTTTATTCAAAGGTGCAATGAACTTTCCCTTGTTCTCTATTCTCAGAATCAGGATTGGACTTTTGACATGACATATGCCTATAGGAAGGTAACCAAGGAGTATAATGAATTCAAGAAAAACAGGGTTCCGTTTGATGCTATTGTAGCAAATGTTGATCTTGAGATTGACAGGTTTGCCAGACTTATTGAATCGCTTAGAAGACTTCCGCCTCAGCTTGATCATATTGATTTCTTACCAGACAGTCTGGCCTATCACAATGATTCGGTAGATATGTTATTTGCCAGGAATGTAAAACTGGTTTCGCATGATTCTGTTCTGACGAAGAAACTTATTGATGCTTTTTTTCTGGATGAAACAGGACAACAAGACAGGGATTCATGCGTGTTGTATGCCACCCGACTTCTTGTAATGTATGCAACAGCAAGGCAGAAAATCATAACTGATAATATCCATTATGAAAACACGAATACCAAGCTGAAAGAATCATATGATTATGCAAAAAAACGCTTCCAGGAAGTACGTAGGTCTATGTTTACGGAACCGGTAAAGGCGTTTGAACTTAATTCTTCATCGGTAGTTGATGAATGTATAGATAAATATACAAGGACCGTAGATGTTCGTGGCCGTAAATCAAAGAGTGAGTGGAGGGGAACTCTGATTGGCGTATTCTTTGTTGTCATGTTCATCTCCCTTGTTGTTTCTCTTGCTATCTGTTCCTTTATATTTAAGCTGATAAAACGTAAGGATTTTGATCGAAAGCATGGTTATGTCGGTGTATGTGTAGGAATATGTCTTTTCTCTTTAATAAACTTCTTTATTCCATATTTTACCTCAAATGACTTTATAGCCATGGCGTCCAATCTGCTTTTTACATTTTCATGGATTGTTGACGTTATTCTGATAAGCATTCTGATTAAGACATGGAATAGTACACCCGAGAAATTGTTCTACTTTTACCTGCCAATAATTGCATTCAGTCTATGCGTCTTTATGATGCGTATAGTACTTGTCTCGGATTCTTTAATTAATATCTTTTTTCCTCCATTTCTTGCTATTGCTTTTATTTGTCAGTTGTTTTTCTACTACAGGTATAAGGCGGATTTGACAAAAGTTGATCTGATTCTTGGCAGGGTCAGTCTCCTTGTTCTTTTTGTTGCCCTTGTACTTTCCATTCTTGGGTATCTGTTTATAAGTCTGTTGATTGTTATCTGGTGGTTCCTTCAGATAGCAACTTTTCTGACATTGATGATTTTCAGGGTTCTTATTGATTATTACAGGAAATTTAGGGGAATTGATAAACTTCAGGAGAAGACAAAAGGTGACAATATCACTGCGACATGGTTTTGTGATATGTTAGTTATGGCTGTAATCCCAGCTCTTTACATTTTGTCATTTGTACAATGCATCTGGGCTGCACTTCATGTATTCGATGTGTCTGAATTATATGAAGAATTTGTAAACAAACCACTTATCAATATGGTGGGACCTGAAGGGGTTGAAGGTCTTTATCTAACACCATATATGGTAATTATGGCGATTGTATTGATATTCGGTTTCAGATATTTACAATATTTTATTACATCACTATACCGTGTAATCAGAACAGAGCAATTTAAAAAGAAAACAGGTAAGGATGTTGTTCTTGCATCTGATATCAACCTGACTCTTGCAAATAATATCATTGCCATAATCGTTTGGGGAATATATGTCATACGTCTTTTTATTTTGTTCAGAATCCCTACCGGTACGATTGCAATGGTAAGTACTGGTCTTGCAGCCGGTATTGGTATGGCAATGAGGGATATTATGAATAATTTTATCTATGGTATTCAACTGATGTCAGGACGTCTTAGACTCGGAGACTGGATAGAATGCGATGGAGTCAGAGGAAAAGTAATAGAGATATCATACCAATGTACTGTTCTGGATACTGATGACGGAGCCGTTATATCTTTCCTTAACGCAGACCTTCTTGGAAAGAATTTCAGAAATCTTACAAAAACAAATCAGTATGAACAATTGAATCTTACATTCGGAATATCCCGAGGTGAGAATATAGAAAAAGTGCGCGGATTACTTCTTGAGTCTCTCAAGTCATTGCAGCAAAAGGATTCATACGGGCAATTGTTTTTTGATCCGACGCATGAGTTCCAGTTGTTCTTCACTGAATTCGGTGAAAGCAGAATAAATGTCAAGATTCAACTTTATAGTCTTGTAAACAACCGTGAACCGATAGAACCTATGGTCAAAGAGTGTATTTACAATACTTTGATTGAAAATAACATTGAACTGCCATATCCTCAAAGGGATGTTAGAATTATTTCAAGTCAGAATCAATAATCTCAAGTAATATGAAAAAACTGCTAGTGCTAAGTCTGGTATTAATCAGCATAGCCTCATTTGCTCAACAGAAGAGCCCATCCTGGACTAAGGACCTAATTGTGTATGAAATAGCAACGAAGAGTTTCAACTCTCCAGACAAACCAGAGACAGGAACATTCAACAGCGTAAGGGAAAAACTTCCATACCTCAGGAAATTAGGTATCAATGCTATATGGCTTACCGGAAATTCCTGGGCTGATGACCATCACTTTTACAATATCTGGACTCAGTATGCATGTTTCCGTCCTGATAGTATCGATTTGTCACTTGGAACACGCAAGGAATTCAGGGAACTTATCAGTACCGCCCATAAGAATGGTATCAAAGTGTTTCTGGATGTCATAACTCATGGTGTTATGGAAGGTAGTCCACTGATAAAAGAACATCCTGAATGGTTCAAAGGAGGATCATGGGGGATGATTGATTATGACTGGGCAGGCAAACACAAAGACCTCGATGACTGGTGGGTCAAAACATTCACTGATTATTGTCTTGAAGATGGTGTAGATGGCTATAGGCTCGATGTCAACATATTCCGTCCTGACTTATGGCTGATAATACGTCAGAATTGCTTAAGTAAAGGAAAAGAGATAGTGATATTACTGGAAAATGAACGCTATAGCGGTGATGCCATTGACTTTTACCAGAGCAATAATAATCCTATAGCAGCTCATACAACAAAGAACGAAATTTCAAAGCAGAAACTGGTGACTGATCCTGGAATTTTCTATAGTTCAAGAATTAGTCCGGAAGGAAACGGTCATGTATGTATGGCAGTTTCGCTATCATGTCATGATAACGGGTGGGACGGTTTTCCTGAAGGAGAGAATCCATATGTTGCCAAAGGTAGCAGAGCTCTTCTTGGGTATAATACATTCTTCTCGCCTGCAATTCCTATTCTGATGAGTGGTGAGGAATTCAATGCTGATTATAGACCTATTCCATGGCTGAAAAGTGACCTGTTCGGTAAGAAATCCACTACAGGTACATGGCTATACGGGTCATGGATCCAGTGGGAACAACTGAAGGATAAGGAAAAGGCATCTGTACTTTCAGATGTTACAAGGATGATACGTATCAGAAAGAAATATTCAGATATAATCTGCGGGTATTCGTTGAATGATACAACTCATATTATCAAGTCCTTAATCCCTATCAAGGGTGATGTCAGCAATCCTTATATCCTTGCAATTAAAGGAGATAAGGCTATTCTGGTAGTCGGGAATCGTAAGGACTATGCTCAGACTATTTCTCTTCAAATACCATACAGGGAACTTGGCTTTGAATCAGCAACCCTAACAGATATCTGGAATGATAATGGTAAAAAGGTAAAGCTTCCTGCAGACGGCGTGATGGAATTTGAAATCGGAGCTGACCATACATCAATGGGTGGACTTTCCGTCTGGCTGATAGAAAAATAATTCCGACATTTCAGGTGTCTGTCGGATGTCAAAAGAATGCCGACATCAGTATTAGAGTCAATCTGAATGGTTTCAGATTATGAGATAAAATACATTAGAAGGAGTCTATCCGGCTCCTTCTATTGGTTCGTCCAGCACGAACTTA
>DCHP01000036.1 GCA_002315675.1 Rikenellaceae bacterium UBA1749
TTACGTAACCGGTACCGAGTTAAGGATTAAACTATAAATTTAGGATTAAGCATAATTATTCCATTCAGAGTGTCTGAATCGACACTATGTACTGGTCGTTTTGACCCACCAAATAGACAAATCCATGATTATCTATTTTGGCCATTGCTGAACCATTCAGATGCAGGGATAACATCAATAGTCTGCTCCACATCTTTGAGGGTTTGACTTTCACCTCCCATCTGTTTGTGAACAATACAAATAAAAATTCTTGATGCAAAGTACATAATACAGTATTTTAAAACAATTGAATTGACCTTAACAAAAAAAATGATTATTTTTACATGAAAGAGAATTGACTGTTGGGCCAGCTGTTCTTAATTGAATAGGCTGGTTTGTTGCAGATTTTGAAATACAATAAAAAATAAATACAGAACAACCTTATTCGACAACCGAAAAACAGAGCGATGGAATACAGGAAATTAGGAAAAACCGGACTTAAGATCTCCAATCTCAGCTTTGGAGCATCGTCCCTTGGGAGTGTCTTTCACGATACTCGAGAAAAAGAATCATTGGAAGCAGTGTTTGCTGCAATTGATGGAGGTATCAATTTTATTGATGTAAGTCCATATTATGGACATTACAAGGCAGAGACTGTTCTCGGCAAGGCCTTACGACAAATACCAAGAGACAAATACATTCTCTCAACAAAAGTCGGCCGTTATGGCAAGGATGGCGTAAATACATGGGATTATTCAGGGAAACGTGCCACTGAGAGCGTCTATGAAAGTATGGAACGTCTGGGCATTGATTATATTGACATAATAAACGTACACGACATTGAGTTCCAGGCTGCACTTCCAGGAGGTCTTCAGAAAGTATGCGATGAAACTTTGCCTGCACTTGTCGCACTGAAGGAGAAAGGCATTGTCGGACATGTAGGGATAACAGACCTGCAGTTGAAAAACCTAAAATGGGTTATTGAGCATTGTCCGGAAGGAACCGTTGAAAGTGTACTGAATTTCTGTCATTATTGCCTTAACGATGATGAACTTCTGGATTATCTACCATTTTTTGAAAAGCATGATATCGGTGTAATAAACGCATCTCCACTTAGCATGGGACTTCTTTCCTTACGTGGAGTTCCTGACTGGCATCCAGCACCAAAGCCACTGGTAGAAGCCTGTGCAGAAGCCGCGAGGTGGTGTAATAGTCAAGGATATCCTATTGAGAAACTTGCTGTTCAGTTCAGTGTGGCAAACCCACGCATAGCAGGTAATCTGTTCAGTAGCGCAAATCCTGAAAATGTTCGCCGCAACATAGAATGGGCAAATACTCCTGCAGATCCGGAGATGGTTGCCCATGTCCGTCAGATAATAGGAAATCAACAACGCGTAACATGGTGTAACTCATGACAATAATAGATACTCATAGCCACCTATGGCTTAGACAGGATACCATAGTTGATGGTAAGGAAATCCGCACACTTAAAAATGGCAGAAGCATCTTTTTTGGCGAAGAAGTCCAGATGTTGCCACCTTGGTTGATTGATGGGGAAAATTCGGCAGAAGTATTCCTGTCAAATATGGATTATGCACAGGTTGGAGCAGCTGTAGTTGTCCAGGAAATAATTGATGGCCAACAGAATGACTATCTGAAACGAGTCCAGGAAAAATACCCAACAAGATTCTTTTGCATGGGAATGCCAGAATTCCGCAATGGAAATGACTATCTCACAGAATCAATAGCCCTTATGGACAATGGATTCAGAGGTATTGCCATTCCCGGACATCGTCTGACAGGCACTCCACTGAATTCACTCGGCATGATTGAATTGTTTCAAGAAATGGAACGCAGAAATGTCATTCTTGATATCTGTCTTGCTGATAATTCAAAGCAAATTGGAGAAATGGCAGAAGTCATTCAGAATTGCCCTGACCTGAAGGTTGCCATTGGCCATTTCGGTCTTGTAACAACTCCTCACTGGAAAGATCAGATTCTCCTTGCAAATGAGGGGAATAATGTCATGATAGAGTCTGGCGGTATTACATGGCTGTTCAATAGTGAATTCTATCCTTACCCCTCTGCCGTCCGAAGCATCCGTGAAGCGGCAGAACTTGTTGGGATAGAGCGTCTGATGTGGGGGTCAGATTATCCACGTACCATTACAGCCATCACATACAGAATGAGTTATGATTTCATTTCAAAAAGCTCAGAATTGACTGAAAAAGAAAAGATGCTGTTCCTTGGTGAGAATGCAAAACAATTCTACGGTTTTAATCAGTTACCTGAATTGCCGTATATTAAAAATATGTCTGAATGAAAGCAATACAGATAAAAGGACTCCAGGAAATTGGAGTAACAGAAATAGAATCTCCCGTACAGCCTCGTGAGGGAGAAGTTCTAATACGTTTACAATATGTAGGATTCTGCGGCTCTGACCTTAATTCATTCTTGGGCAGAAATGGCATGGCAAAGGAAAATGTTATTCCTGGTCATGAAGTTGGTGCCATTATTGATGCAGTAGGTACGAATGTACCCGAGACCCTTCGTCCTGGGATGCAGGTAACTGTCAATCCATACACTAACTGCGGTCATTGTGCGTCATGCCGCAATGGCAGGGTTAATGCATGCGAACATAACGAGACACTTGGGGTTCAACGTGATGGAGCAATGCGAGAATACATGATTCTGCCATGGCAAAAAATCATACAGGCAGATGGGCTTGCCCCAGAAACTTGTGCCCTCATTGAGCCGATGAGTGTCGGATTCCATGCAGTAGCCAGGACTGAAGTATGTGACATTGACAAAGTAATGGTTATCGGTTGCGGAATGGTTGGCCTCGGTGCCATTGTCCGTGCTGCCATGCGTGGGGCAACAGTAATCGCAGCAGATATTGATGATGAAAAATTAACACTGGCACGTGAAATGGGTGCTACCTACACAATCAACACTAAGTCAGAAGATGTTCACAGGAAACTCTGCGAACTGACAGGGAACTTAGGACCTGATGTCATAATAGAAGCTGTTGGCAGTGTACCTACATATCAGTTAGCAGTCAATGAGATTGCCTTTACCGGGCGCATAGGCTGTATTGGCTACGCCAAACAGGATGCCTTGCTTCCGACACGTCTTTTTGTCCAGAAGGAGCTTGATATCCGTGGTTCACGCAATGCCATGCCAAGTGATTTTAATGCAGTGATACAATATCTCCTCAGAGGCAGTTGTCCTATTGACAAACTGATTTCACGCATTATTTCACCGGACTCCGTTCAGTCTGCTATGGAATACTGGATGCAGAATCCTGGCAAAGTGTTTAGAATTCTTTGCAAATGGGGTAATTAAGATAGAAAACTATGAATTTAGACAAGGTACGTATTCTCCAATATGGTGAAGGGAATTTCCTCAGGGCATTCGTTGACTGGATGATGGTTCCCGACAGTATTGTTGTTGTTAAACCTCGGCCTGGGAAAGGCCTGGAACGTTTACTTCAATGTAATTGCAAGTACAATATCCGGTTCCAGGGAATAAGCAACGGAGAAACAATAGACAATATAGAGTCTGTAAACAGTATAGCGGGCGCAGTCAATCCTTATGAGGAATATGAAAAGTATTTACAGCTTGCCCAGCTTCCCGGACTCCAGCTTATAGTAAGCAACACTACTGAAGCAGGTATTCAGTATGATTCCTCATGCCTGTTTTCAGACAGACCTGCTCTCAGTTACCCTGGAAAACTTACACAGTTTTTATATCATCGCTGGAAACATTTCAATGGAGATCCTTCAAAAGGTATTATTATTCTTCCATGCGAACTTATCTTCCACAACGGGAAAGAATTGAAGCGATGCATTGATCAGTATATCAATAGTTGGAACCTTGAAAGTGGATTCTCTGACTGGCTATCAGAATGTTGCCATGTCTATAATACGCTTGTTGACCGTATTGTCCCAGGGGGAGATGATCCTTCTGTCGTAAAAGCCGAACCATATCATCTTTGGGTTATTGAGGCTTCCGATGAAATCAAAAAGAGTATGCCGCTCCGCAATCTGGATTTCAATATTCTATTTACCTCAGATGAGCAGCCATACCATCAACGTAAGGTAACGCTACTGAATGGTCCTCATACTGCTCTGTCTGCTGTTGGTCACCTTGCCGGACTTGAAACAGTACGTGATTGCATGGTTCATCCTGTTGTCGGTTCCTATGTAGAGAAAGTGATGATGCAGGAACTGCTTCCAACAATTCAGCTTCCGGAAAGGGAACTCATGGAATTTGCTCAAAACGTAAAAGAACGTTTTCTTAATCCATATTCCCACCATTTACTCAAGAGTATAATGCTTAACAACCTTGCCAAATATCGGACCCGCGATCTTCCTGCTATCCACTGGCACATGGAACATGGAAACGTTCTGCCTAAAGCCTTGACCATTGCACTTGCAGCCAACCTGATTTGTGCAGGGTATGGTGCCGAAGCCTTATCAGACTTGTCTATCTGGGGTGAAGACCTTACATTGATTCCAGGGCTAAATGATGCAGTAAAAGGCTATATTAACAGAATCAACAACAAAGGTATACTTTCTATTTTATGATAATCCATCCCGAAGATAATGTAGAGGTTCTTATAGAAGCACAAGAAGGAATCCCTGCCGGTCATAAGATTGCACTATATGATATAAAAAAAGGCGAAAACATAGTGAAATATGGTTTCCCTATAGGACATGCAACCTGCGATATTTCAAAAGGTGAGTGGATACATAGTCACAATCTGAAAACAAACCTTTCAGGGACCCTTGAATATCAGTACAATCCACAGATTAAGACAAAAGTATCGGAATCTGAAAAAGAATCTATAGGTTTTCTTGGTTATATTCGAGAAGATGGAAAGGCTGGCGTACGCAATGAAATATGGATTCTGCCTACTGTTGGATGCGTTGCAGACCTGGCAAGCGAACTTGCAAGGGAAATACAGACTGAGACATCACTTACAGTCCGCAGTTTTCCACATACATTCGGCTGTTCACAACTTGGTGATGACCATGAAAATACACGACACATCCTATCTGCCCTTGCCCGTCATCCAAATGCCGGTGGAGTCCTGATTCTTGGACTAGGGTGTGAAAACAACCAGATAAGTGAACTACGCACAATTATCAATTCTCCAAGAGTCCGTTTCCTTGAAACTCAAAAGGTTGATGACGAACGCGAAACATCACTTGCTCTACTTAGGGAATTGATAAAAAATGCTGAAGCGCAGCAAAGGAGTATACAGCCTCTGTCAAAGCTCTGTATTGGACTGAAATGCGGAGGAAGCGATGGATTTTCTGGAATTACGGCAAACCCTTTGCTTGGCAGATTCTCGGACTGGCTTATCCAGAAGGGAGGATCAACAATACTTACAGAAGTTCCTGAAATGTTCGGCGCAGAGACAATACTTATGAATCGTTGCGGCAATCTCACCATTTTTCACGATGTTGTCAACCTTATCAATGACTTCAAGAATTATTATCTCAGCCATAATCTGCCCGTAGGAGAAAATCCGTCTCCAGGAAACAAGGAAGGAGGTATCACTACACTTGAGGAAAAATCTCTTGGGTGCATACAAAAAGGTGGGACAAGCCCAGTCAATGGAGTTCTAAAATATGCAGAAGCAATAGAACAGACAGGCCTTAACCTTCTATGTGCCCCTGGTAATGACCTTGTCGCAAGCACTGCCCTTGCTGCCGCCGGATGTCAGATTATACTATTCACTACCGGGCGTGGTACTCCTTTCGGGACTTGCGTCCCAACAATAAAGGTCAGCACCAACAGTCAGCTTGCCAGCCATAAACCACACTGGGTTGACTTTGACGCCGGTCGTCTGCTTGGCAATATGACAATGAATGAAATGCTTGATGAATTCATTCAGCTTGTAATGCGAAAAGTGGATGGCGAACTTACATTGAATGAAGTCCACCACCAGTCAAGCATTGCCATCTGGAAAAATGGTGTCACTTTGTAAAGCACCATTAAACTGAATAGCATTTTCTATCCCAAGTTCAACTACATCCATGAAAACTCACATATAGTTCGCCATCTGCAAACATTTTCATAGTCCAGATACACTATTTGGGATAGTATCAAGTTGCAATCCAAGGTGGGATGCTATGCCATTACGTGATATTACCGGGTTATGGATTATGTCTACTCACTGAAAGCTGAAGGAGAAGGTTCTGGACCTAGATAAATTTCAAGGGTTGCACCTTTGGAGATTTCATCCCATGATATCTGAGGTTTTGAAAGTGGTCTGCCATTTATCTCAGCCTTCTGAATATAGATATTTTCAGGGGACTGGTCGTGTGCTATGACTGTGAATCTATTTCCTGTAGAATACTTGGAATCAAGGATGAATTCTACTTTATCAAATAAAGGAGATGTTATTTCAAATAAATTATCCCCAGGGCAGATTGGATGGATTCCAGCAGCTGAAAGGACATACCACGCTGACATCTGTCCACAGTCATCATTACCGCAAATACCTCTAATAGCATTAAAATAGGCATTATTACAAATCATACGGGTCCATTTTTGAGTCAGCCATGGAGCTCCTATATGATTGAACAGGAATGGAACAAAATGGACAGGTTCATTTGAATGGTTGTAATACTTGTTCCATACAAAATTTTCAGGGGTCTTATTGAAGAACTCTTCCAGATCAGCCAAAGCCTTTTCCCTACCACCCATAAGTTCTACCATACCATTTATATCATGAGGTACAAACCATCCCTGCTGGTATGGATTACTTTCAACACATCCATATCCAAAATGGGTCCTGTCTCCATCCTTTGGCCATGCTCCCCATGTGCTATCAGCATTTCTAGGGCGGAACCATCCTACTTCCGTATCAAAAATATTCCTGTACGACTGTGCTTTTTTATTGTAGAACTCAGCTCTCTCATCCTTGCCAAGCATAGATGCAAATTTTGAAAGACACCAGTCATGATATGCACACTCAAGTGTTACGGAAATGGAACCAGGGTAAAACATAAGATTTGAATCAATACCTATCTGAGATGTTGTTTCACATTCTCTGAATGCTTTTTCCACATCAAAGTTTCCTATTCCTTTTGCATACGCATCAGCTATTACACTTAATGCAGGATTCCCTACCATGCAGCCTGAGTAGGCATTGACAAATTCCCAACGTTCAAGATAGCCTTTCCCCGATTCATCGGCAAGTTCAACCAGTGAATTTATCATATCATTGGTGATATCTGGATATATTATGTTAAGAAGTGGCATCTGACTCCTAAATACATCCCATCCACTGAAAATTGTACGTTTCTGGAAAGGAATTCCAGGGTTATGCACCTTGCCGTCACCTCCGACATACCGTCCATCAACATCTGAAAAAAGTCGAGGATCTATCATACAATGGTAAAGTGAGGTATAGAAAATAGTATCCTGAACAGGTGTTCCCCCATAAACTTTTACCTTATCAAAAGCTTCATTCCAAAGTTCTCTTGCATCTGAATATATTTCATCGAAAGATTTATCAGATATCTCCTTTCTTAGATTATTCCTGGCACCATCAACATCGACAAAAGAAATACCCACTTTCATTGTTATCTTTTCACCCGCTGATTTTTTCGGGAACTCTGAATAGAAACCAATATGAGTTCCGTCAAGTTTTGTAGCATTTCTTATTATCCTGGCTGATGAAAATATCTTCTGCAATTCGGGTTTTACTATATCATTATTCTTTCTTCTCTGATTAGGTGAGATATCTGCGCTCCAGAAACCATATGAAGTGAATGGTGTATCAAACTCTGCACAGAAATATACCGTATAATCGGCTTTCCCTACACCATTTCCCCATCCTCCACATTTTGGAGTACATTTCATCCATCCTTCTATTGTCCTGTTGTCAACAACATTTATAGACTGAAAATCGGAGGAGCCTGCAACTCTTCGCGCAAGATCTATCTGAACACGGGAAGTTCCGGACTCTGGGAATGTAAACCGTAGAGCGCCACTATGCTGCGCTGCAGTAGCCTCAACAAGAATATCATAATCAGAAAGGTGTACACTATAATACCCCGCTTTAGCTATTTCTGATGATTTGTCAAAGTTAGAACGCCATCCCCTTATCGACCCATCAAAAGAACCTGCGAAGGTGTATAATGAGTCCCCGCATGTCGGCATGACAAGAAAATTACCGAAATCACCATACCAGCCGATACCACTCATCTGGGTAAATGCAAACCCTTCTATTGTCTTATGTTCCGAACTATACCCTGGTCCATTGTCACCACCAGTGATTGTATTGGGATTGACTTGAACCATTCCCCATGGTGTTGTGGCACCGGGAAATGTTTTACCTGCATCCTCACCTTGAGTTGATGTTCCTATGAAAGGATTTACGTAATCCGCATATTCACATTTATTTGAACATGACACTAAACATGCCAGAACTATAATAATAGAATTTATTTTCATAAATCTGATATTTGTTGATAAAGGACCTAATACAATTGGGCAATTGAAAATTGAAAGGACCGTCTAAAACAGAACCATTCGGCACTTCTATTCAGTAAGTTGCGTACTCTTTTCAGGTACGTTTGCTACAAGGATTGGAACGTAATTAGCCTACGGTAATTGTTACTCTAAAATTCAAATTTAATTTCGGATATAGAATACAACACATTACCGGAAGGAATTGTAAAATTACCTTCTTTTGTTCCGTCATTATTAACCGTGACATCCACACGGATCCATGTATACTTTCCTTTTTCGTAATCATATGTTGTTCCGTCATCATCGTAAAGCCTGTATGAAGAAGATTTATCACCATAATGACGTATTACAACAGGAAGTTTTTCACCTGTAATGGATGTTATTGGAGGATACATTGGGATAATACCTCCATTACGGACATATACTGGGATATTACCTTTACCGGTCTTGTCATTGACTTCAATGACTTCACCATCACCGGCAAGTTCTCCAGTCCAGAAATCATACCACTTTCCTTTAGGAAGTACAACTTTTCTTGTTCTCTCACCGGTAAAGAATGGAGCGACCAAAAGATCTCTTCCCACCATAAACTGATCCTTTACTTCTTTTCTGAGGGCCATTGCATATGGGTTATTTGTACCATCCAGACTACCGCTCTCAATCTCATCATCACATGCATAACCTGCTTCAAGATTCATGGCACGGACAGGAGGTATTCCAGCGAACACATAATCAGCGAAAGCTGAATAAAGATATGGAATAAGCTGCATTCTAAGAAGAGAATAATCCCTCACCTTATCTGATACATCCTCAAAAGACCATGGTTTCGTACCATCCGCCCAGGCGTTCAACATTGCTATAGGAGCAAACGTAACTGTCTGTATTCTTCTTAGCCATTCTTCTGATGTATTGGAAGAACGGACTTCAGGGGTCCACAATGTTCCAATGAATGAACTATTGATAAGTGCTGTTATAAAACCTTTATGATCGTAGTAATCATTGTATATTACAAACGGGAAGGATACTGTTCCTGCATTTCCTGCACGGACCAACCCATAGGTTCTGGTATTATTCTCCCTATATATATCAGTTGCCATCTTCTGCATCAAAGAGCCATATGTCTGACGGATCTGTTCAGCAGGTGTTCCAGAAGGGAATTTTGCGACATCAGGATATAGCCATGAATCAACACCGTCATTCTCATCCATCTTAAAGCCACTGGCACCAAGAGATACTACTTTTTCATTCAGGAAATCCTTGACTATATTCTGAGATTCAGACATCGTATAGTCAGGAAGAATTCCACACCATTCTGTATGTGAACCGGTGTAAGGCTCAATCTTTGAATACAGTTCACCTTCAGGTGATATACCTGGGTTCATCCATAAATTGGTTTTAATATGCATTGAATCCAAGGTTCTGATTAGTTTTTGGGGATCAGGGAAGCGGCCTTTATCCCATTCATATGTACATGGATACGCTTTTGTCATCCAGCCAGGTTCCAGACCTATTACAGTCAACGGAAAATGCTTTTCCTTGAACATATTAACCTCATTGAGAATATCCTTGTCTGAATATAATGTTGGAGTTCTGTGCCAGAAACCCAATCCCCATTTTGGAGGTAGAATACCACCTCCATTATACAGATTAAACTTACGCACGACATCAAGCATATTGTCAGCTGCAAACAGGATTACTTCAACACCCTGAGCTGGTACCAGGAATTCAAGATTATCAGAATACGGCTGGGCAGTCCAGTTCCTGTCCGTATTTCTATCCATTGCCTTGGCAGGATGCTTTGAATTTTTGGTAACACCGGTTCCTGCCCAGTAATCTATATAACGGGCAGCATTGATAAACGCTCCATAGCCCTTGGATGAAACAAAGAATGGGACAGGAGTATGGTTTCTTCCATTGTCGCTGCCTTGATAATGATCAACATGAAGACGCTGGATTGAGCCCCTGCGTTCAACAGAATTAAAATTAAGTCCTAGACCAAATAATTTTTCCCCCTCATCAAGCGGGAAACGGATATAGGTCTTTCCATCATAGATTTCAAATTTAATTTCATTCACATCAATGGGAAGAGTGTCTACATTTGGCATCTCATTGATCTCCTCAAATCTTGGTATAATACCAAGATTACTTGTCAGATTGAATTTGTCAGGATTACCAACAGTAACCTTCCATACGCCATTTGCAACATGTTGATAATCAACTTCGTTACGTGAACACCCAAGAAGTGCCACTGCTGTAATTAATAGAATTTCTAATTTCAGTTTCATATTAATAAAAATTGTAAATTTCAAATTGTTGTTCAACTTTGCTCTCTGGTATTATAACAGAAAAACTGATACCAGAACTAATCCTTCTGTTTTTTCTGATTCTGGTATCTGAATGTATTTCTTTCCCAGAAAGCTCCATCTCTGTATCCCTGAATATCAGGATTAGCTGAAGCCATTTCAATCCTTTTAAGTCCTACAAGACAATACTCCTTATCCATTTCTACACCAAGATAATTTCTTCCCAGCTTCTTTGCCACTACACAGGATGTGCAGGATCCCGCAAAAGGATCAAACACCATATCACCAGGTTTTGATGAAGCCAGAATTAACTTCGCTATCAATTTTTCCGGTTTCTGGGTCGGATGGTCTGTATTCTCGGGCATAGACCAGAAAGGGACCGTAATATCATCCCAAAAATTTGACGGATACGTCATTCTGAATTTTCCGTTACCTGTATCATGCCACCCTTTGGGTTCACCATTTTCAGTATATGGAGCAAGAACATACCGCTTGATTTTTACGGCATCTACATCAAAATAATAATTTTCCCTGTCCTTTACAGCGAACCAGATATCCTCCATGGAATTCTTCCAATTTTCCTTTGCACCGCGTCCTTTTTCCCTCTGCCAGGTTATTCTGTTCAAAATTGTCAGATACTTGGATATTACTCTATATTGCAGTGCAGAGATTTTCCAGTCCCCGCAAATATACATTGAGCCACATGGTTTAAGTTTCATACATATTCTGGGGAACCACTCTTCCATATAAGCAACATAATCCTCATCTGACATACTTTTGAATCTCGAGGAATTAAACCTCTTTGGCAGGTTATATGGAGGATCCAGAATTATCAAATCTGCAAAAGAATCAGGGACTTCATCTATGACACTCATAAGGTCCGCATTAATCACCCTATTGATAATCCGACCCTCTGAATCCGATAACAGGACCTTTTCCATATCAGCTTTTTCTTCGTCTGATAGGCAAATAGTCTTGTTTCTATAAGCCTTAATTTTTGCCATAACTTTCATTAATACAAAATTATAAATAATAACAAATTATTCCTAACTTTGAACTAGTAAAAAAGTATTAACATGGGTGACGAATTACGTCATATAAACGTTAGAAAACCTGATTGGCTTAAAACACACGTACATAATACAACAGATTACGCAGAAGTATGTTCTTTGGTAAAAGAACATGGTCTTCATACTATTTGTTCCAGTGGAAAGTGCCCAAACAAAAGTGAATGCTGGAGTAAAAAAATTGCAACATTCATGATTGCCGGGGACATTTGTACACGTAAGTGTCGTTTTTGTGCTACAAACAGTGGAAGGCCTTTACCATTGGATTTGACCGAACCTGTAAAAATCGCTCGTTCTGTTAAGATTATGGGGCTTCGTCATGTTGTAGTTACATCCGTAGATAGAGATGATCTTAGTGATTTGGGTGCATCACATTGGGTTAGTACTATCAAAGAAATACGCAATCTTTGTCCAGATACTTCCATTGAAGTTCTAATTCCCGATTTTCAAGGTAAGACAGAGCTTCTGGATGTCGTGTTGTCTGCTAATGCAGATATCTATGGCCATAACATTGAAACCGTACGAAGACTTACGGCATCAACCAGAAGCAGGGCCACATACGATTGTTCGATAAATACCTTAAAATACCTTTCAAGCAGAGGGGCCGATACAAAAAGTGGAATCATGGTCGGACTTGGGGAAACTTCAGACGAAGTAATTGAGACCTTGCATGACCTGTTCAATGCAGGAGTAAAACGTGTAACAATAGGACAATACCTACAGCCTACAAAAAAACACTTGGAGGTTGCCGAATTTATTGAACCTGAAAGATTTGAGACCTATGCAAAGAAGGCCGCAGATATTGGATTTACTCATATTGCGAGCGCACCTCTAGTCCGTTCATCATATATGGCAGAACTATGATAATAAGGGACCTAAATAATATAGATTACATTGATGCCTGGGATATCCAGAAGAATACTTTTGATGATGTCCTGAACAAAAAATGCGAGGATATGGTTTTACTTTGCCAGCATCCGAATGTCTATACTATAGGGAAACATGGAAATGAAAGAAATATGCTTGTCAGTGAATCTTTTCTTGAGAGTATTGGTGCCAGATTCTATCATATTGACAGGGGAGGAGATATTACATATCATGGCCCCGGGCAAATGGTTGTTTACCCTATACTTAAAATTGACAACTATAATCTGACATTGAAACGATATATCAACCTCCTTGAAGAGGCCGTCATTGAGACTATTGACAACTGGAATATCAAGGCCGGGAGAAAAAAAGGCGCTACGGGAGTTTGGATTAACGATAGCCAGGGGGAAAGAAAAATCTGTGCAATAGGAGTGAAAGCCTCCCATTTTGTAACTATGCATGGACTGGCTCTTAATGTCAGCACTGATTTGAAGTATTTTTCATACATCAATCCATGCGGTTTTGTTGATAAAGGAGTAACCTCAATGGAAAAGGAGACTGGCAGGAGTATAGACATTGATGAGGTCAAATCAAAATTCTGCCAGACATTTTGTTCACTATTAGAAAAATAAAAAAATGAAATATAATGCAAATAGAAAAAGTATGGGTCGAAACGCAAGAACCACCACGTGAAAAAGTAAGTGCACTTGTAAGAAGCCATAAACTTTCTCCTGTGCTTGCCACTCTGCTTGTCAACCGAGGTATCGATACACCGGAAAAAGCCAGTGAGTTCTTCAATCCTGACCTTAAACAATTACATGATCCTTTCAAGATGAAAGACATGATGGTTGCTGTTCAAAGACTTGATCAAGCAATCAGGGATGATGAAACGATTATGATTTACGGAGACTATGATGTTGACGGAATCACAGCTGTCTCTCTTGTATATCTTTTCCTTAGACAATGGGTTAAAGATGAAGATCATCTTTTGTTTTACATTCCAGACCGTTATTCTGAAGGTTATGGAATCTCAAAACAGGGACTAGAATATGCATTCCGCAATGGCGTCAATCTGGTAATTTCTCTTGATTGCGGAATCAAGGCAAACGAGAGAGTTGATTTTGCGCATTCACATGGTCTGGACTTCATAATCTGCGATCACCATTTGCCTGGGGACACATTACCGAATGCAGTTGCTGTACTTGATCCCAAGAGAGAAGATTGCAGTTATCCATTTGATGAGTTGTCAGGCTGCGGCGTGGGGTTCAAACTTCTTCAGGGATTCTGCATGTATAGGGAACTTCCATTTTCATACATAGAACAATTCCTGGATCTTGTTGCCGTCAGCAACGCTTCAGATATTGTACCACTGACTGGAGAAAACAGAATACTGACATACTACGGAATCAATATCCTGAACAAAAGACCAAATTGTGGATTGAGTGCCATTATTAAAATCAGCGGCCTTGAAAAGCATCCTATCCAGATAGATGACATCGTTTTTAAGATTGGTCCAAGATTAAATGCTGCAGGCAGAACAGCCGTCGACAGTATTGATGGGAATAGCGGAGGACAGGTTGCAGTAGAACTTCTTACCGCACAGACTGAAATTGAAGCATTGCGCCTTGTCAACAGAATTGATAGTTTTAACCAGCATAGAAAAGATGTTGACAGACAGATTACCGAACAGGCACATAGTATATTAAATGCGGATCCTTTGCATGAAACCCGTAAGTGCACAGTAATTTTTCATAAAGACTGGGTTAAGGGAGTTGTTGGGATTGTTGCCTCCCGTTTGATTGAGACATACCATCGTCCGACCGTAGTCCTGACTGAAAGTGGTGGGTTCATAACCGGATCCGCCAGGTCGATTCCTGGTTTTGACCTCTATCAGGCCATTGAAAATTGTTCAGACCTTCTGGAAAACTTTGGAGGACATACATATGCCGCAGGTCTGACGATGAGACCTGAAAACTATCCAATTTTCAAGGAACGATTTGAAAAATTTGTTGAGGAACATATAAATCCAAACCACCTTGTTCAGACTATTCATATAGACTCGGAACTCGCCCTTGATGAAATTACTCCTGAATTCAGAAGAAATCTTCAAAGATTCCAGCCTTTCGGACCTGGAAACTCATCTCCTACATTTATTTCAAGACATGTCGTGGATAGTGGCGATGCCAAGAAATTCGGGGCTAAGATGGAACATATGAAAATGGAACTTGGCCAAAGAGACAGATCGTACAGACCTGTTAACGCCATTGTATTCTCTCAGGCAGGCGAATATTATGACCTGGTCAAGTCCGGATGCGATATAGATGTATGCTATTCATTGGTAGAGAATCATTACCAAGGCATAACAACCCCTCAACTTAGAATAAAGGACATTAAACAATCTACCAAAGAAAATTATTAAAAGGATACCTACCTGCGTGGATTTCTCGTACAATGGAATAGAGATCTTCACGCAGTTTTGCAATATTATGTTTTTTTGCAGCTGAAATAAAGATGCATGGGTCTCCCTTTGCCACCCACATTTGTTTCAGTTCATCAAGATTCATATTTTCAATAGTCCTTTCAGATAGATCATCATCATCCTTCTTGACCCAAGTGTATGCATCAATCTTATTAAAGACTAAGAGAGTCGGTTTGTTCTCAGCTGATATATCCTTAAGTGTCTGTTTCACAACTTCTATCTGGTCCACAAATGAGGGGTGAGATATATCAACAACATGTAAAAGGACATCAGCTTCCCGAACCTCATCTAGAGTTGATTTAAAGGATTCAATCAGTTCTGTCGGAAGTTTTCTGATAAAACCGACAGTATCAGACAAAAGGAACGGCAAATTTTCTACAACCACTTTCCTTACCGTAGTATCGAGAGTTGCGAAGAGTTTATTCTCGGCGAAAACCTCACTTTTTGCAAGTAGGTTCATCAAAGTCGATTTTCCAACATTTGTATACCCCACCAGCGCAACCCTGACCATGGAGCCCCTGTTTGATCTTTGAGAAGCCATCTGTCTGTCAATCTTTTTAAGATCTGTTTTCAGCTTTGATATTCTGTCACGTATTATTCGCCTGTCGGTTTCTATCTCACGTTCACCTGGTCCTCTCATACCGATACCACCACGCTGACGTTCAAGGTGTGTCCACATACCGGTCAGACGAGGCAAAAGGTATTGATACTGAGCAAGCTCAACTTGAGTCTTTGCATATACAGTTTTTGCCCTTGATGCAAAAATATCAAGAATCAAGTTTGTCCTATCCAGTATCTTTATCTTAAGTTCACTTTCAATATTCCTAATCTGGGATGGAGTCAATTCATCGTCGAAAATGACATTATCGATTTCATTCTCTTCGCAATACTTTTTTATCTCCTGAAGCTTTCCTGTACCGACAAATGTAGATCGATTTGGAGTCTGCAGTTTCTGGACAAAAATCTTTTTTGTAACACTACCTGCAGTCTCTGCCAGAAAACTGAGTTCGTCAAGATATTCCATTACCAGTTTTTCACTTTGATCAGGTAATATCAATCCAACAAGAACCGAGTTCTCCAGGATATCCTCTTTAATTTTCATAATTATAGACAAAAAAGACACCTAAGCATGCAAAGGTGTCTTTCAAATTTATTATAAACTAAATTATAACTCAAGTTTGAATACGATAGGCATCTGAATCATCAAACGAACTGCACGACCATTATTCTTGGCTGGTGTCCACTTCTTTGGTGAACGTGCTACTATATCAAGAGCAGCCTTATCCAATTCACGATCAACGCCACGCATAAGTTTGATATTGGAAATCTGGCCATCACGTTCAACTACGAAAGATACAGTGACACGACCTTCAACACCATTATCAAGTGCAATAGGAGGATATTTTAGGTTCTGCTGGCACCAACGTGAGAACTCGGTCTGACCATCCTTACCCATAAACTTAGGCATTTCCTCTGCAAAAACAAGCGGCGCTTCTTCATCTACAGCTTCTTCAGCAGGGCCTGTGTAAGTACCACCGAATTTTGTTACGTCAACTGCAAGCTGGTCCATATCCATATCAAATATTGACATGTCCTGCTCAATCTTGGTATCATTCTTAACGACATTAATCATATCTGAAAGAACAACAGCCTGAGTCTTTATTGGTGCAGGTGGACGTTTATCTTCCTGAACTGTTACTTCCACAATTTCTTGTTCTGCCACAACAACAGGTGTTTCTGTCTGTTCAATGACACGTTCTTTTACACTCCAGCTGAAAGCACCTTTTATCAGCAAAAGCGATACAATCAAACCAAGCAATAAGAAATACTCTCTCTTATTGTTCAAGTCTGCAGAAGGAGATTTTTTGAGTTCCATTATATTTTTTATTTTTCTTTTCTTGATATATACCCACAAAGGTTTCACAAAGTTATATAAAAAAACATAATTGTAAAATATATTTAAGTTTTTTTAAGAGATACAACTTGTTACGTTAAAAATAATTACGCAAAAATGGTATTTTTGCAAAAAAAGAAAGAAACAATGTGGTTACTAGGAAACAGCATAAACGATCTAAACGAAATAGTACTTAATGTCGGATTACGACGTTTTGTAGGAGCCCAACTGGCAGATTGGATATACAAAAAGAACGTCACTTCATATGAACAGATGACAAACATTGGCCCCAAGATATCTGGTCTGATTTCTGGTGCCGGCTATGAAATTGGTGGATTTGAGCCATCAAAGGAACTGAAAGCCATTGATGGGACCAGAAAACTGTTGTTTCAGACACTGGGAGGGGGCCTGATTGAATCCGTCTACATTCCTGATGGTGACAGGGCTACACTTTGCGTCAGTTCACAGTCAGGCTGCAAGATGGGTTGTAAATTCTGCATGACAGGAGCGAGTGGTTTTGGTTGTAACCTGACAAGTGGCGAAATAATAGGTCAGATATTAAGATGCGGAAATGCCGAGAAACTAACCAATGTTGTTATGATGGGAATGGGAGAACCTCTCGACAATATTGACGAGGTCCTCAAAAGCATCGAAATAATGACATCCCCGTGGGGTCTGGCCTGGAGCCCTACCAGAATAACCTTATCAACAGTCGGAGTGTTGAAAAATATAGAAAGATTCCTCAATGAAACAAAAGTTAATCTGGCTATCAGTCTGCACAACCCATTTCCTGAAGAACGAAAGACATTGGTTCCTTCAGAAAATATAAACCCGATTTACAAGGTAATAAATATTTTAAAACGGTATGATTTCTCCGGACAAAGAAGACTAAGTTTCGAATATACAATGTTTGAAGGATGGAATGATTCTGATAGACATCTCAGTGAACTTTCAAGTCTGCTTGGTCAGCTTGATTGCAGAGTCAATCTGATTAGATTTCACAATGACGGTAATAGTCCGCTGAAAGGGACCGATGACAGAAGAATCAAATATTTCAATACAGAGCTCAATAACAGGGGAATCCATACAACTACAAGAACATCAAGAGGTGAGGACATACTTGCAGCATGTGGTATGCTGGCAAACCGCAAATAGAGTAGACTCTTTCGGATTGAAAGCTAAAATCAAAAAAATCAGTCCGGTTTAAGAAGCTGTTTTGAAATCATTGTAT
>DCHP01000011.1 GCA_002315675.1 Rikenellaceae bacterium UBA1749
TCGTCTTATACCTCGGAACGGATTAACAACATTTATCCATCCTTTGTGCATCTTTCCATGGTAATAGAACCTGCTTTTAAGATTGATTGAGTATTTGTTCTGATATAATCTTCTCTCCTGAGGAAAACTTTCATTTTCATCGTTAAACAGATCATCCATTGAGATGTTTCCTTGCAATAGCCTACCCGTCCATATTGATGCAAGAAGAATCAATAGATATCCGGTTGAAATATTGAATATGTAAATGGCAGAAGATGTTGATAAACACCAGAACATGATTATTCCGAGTATGAAAATTAACACGATCAACCGCCATGATATCCGTTCATTTATCGGACCTTTTGAACCAAAACATGAAAGAACTATAAAGAATAGTATAGTCATCCGGGATTTTACATGACTTGAAAATATTTCAAGATTTCTGTCAAGGTTAATTATTATCTGATGGCAAGTACTATTATAAAGACCATATCTTTCAAACAATCCGAAACAATGAATATATATATGAGTCAATAGAATTACAAGGCTTGTTGCCCGAAACATATTCATTATCTTTAGTAGTGCCCTTCTATCATCATCCTGTCCCATTGATATATTTTTTATCTGTTTCTGCTTCTATTCACCTAAATAGTTAAATATGTTCTGCCATTTGATTTATTTTCTTAAGATTGAGTCAACTTTAAAAAGTCCAAAAATTGAGAAATGCCCCCATTTCAGATGCCTGTAGCGGATATATAAACTTTAACGATACTTATTAAAGTGGGCTCAAGATTAATTTATAATAAATCACACAGGTGGCTAAAAGTATTACAATTTTATGTCGTCATTCACGGACACAATATGACACATATTCACTTCTTATTTTCAAATGAAAAATTCATATCTTTATAAAAAATATTAAAGTAAAATGAAGAACAGATTTTTAATGACAATTATTGCTATTGCATTATGCAGCAATAGTGCTTTTGCCCAGTGGAAACCGGCAGGAGACAAGATAATGACCAAATGGGCTCAACAGGTTGATCCTGATAATGTACTTAATGAATATCCACGTCCTCTTATTGAAAGGACTGCATGGGTTAATCTTAACGGGCTCTGGGACTACGCTATTAAACCTGTCGGTCAGGCAATTCCATCTGAGTATGATGGTCAGATTCTTGTTCCTTTTGCTATAGAGTCTTCTCTTTCCGGTGTGCAGAAATCAGTTGGAGTTGATAACGAACTATGGTACAAACGAAAGTTTAATGTACCTGCCACATGGAAAGGCAAGAATGTTGTTCTGAATTTCGGTGCCGTTGACTGGAAATGTGAGGTCTATGTGAACGATATAGTAATCGGAAAACATCAGGGCGGATATGCTCCATTCTCATTTGATATTACTCCATATCTAACTCAAAAAGGAGAACAGACAATAGTATTGAGGGTATATGATCCAACAGATAAAGGTATCTGTCCAAGAGGTAAACAAGTGTCTGATCCAAGTGGAATATGGTACACTTCTGTAACAGGTATCTGGCAGACTGTATGGATTGAACCTGTTTTTGAAAATCACATAGTATCACTGAAAACAGTCCCTAATGTTAAGGCAAATACAATCAATTTCACTGCTGAAGCTTCAAAATTTAAGTTAGGTGATATAGTTACTGTTGAAGTACTTGATGATGGAAAGGTAATTTCCGTTGGTAAAGGAACTCCAGGCAATACGATTTGTCTGCCTATTAGCAATCCGAAATTATGGACCCCTGATACTCCGAACCTTTATGATGTTAAGGTAAAACTTGAAAATGGAGGAAAAGTTCTTGATGAGTTTAAATCATATGCTGCTATGCGTTCTGTTTCCAGAATAACAGATAGCAAGGGATTCCATCGTATTGCACTTAACGGCGAGGCAATTTTTAATTTCGGTCCTCTTGATCAGGGATGGTGGCCTGATGGACTATATACCGCTCCTTCTGATGAAGCTTTAGCGTTTGATATAATCAAAACTAAGGAACTTGGCTTCAATATGATCCGTAAACATGTCAAAGTTGAACCAGCCAGATGGTATTATCACTGTGACAGATTAGGTATTCTTGTATGGCAGGACATGCCAAGTGGTGATTTCGCAAATGGAGTATGGGATCCAAGTACCATTAATGGTGGACGTGATGCTCAAAGGTCGCAGGCATCCCGTAATAACTACTATGATGAATGGAAAGAGATAATTGATTTATGCTATTCCAATCCATCTGTAATTGTATGGGTACCATTCAACGAAGGATGGGGGCAGTTTGATACAGAAAGCGTTGTATCATGGACAAAATCATATGATCCGTCAAGACTTGTAAATCCTGCCAGCGGTGGAAACTTCCGCCTCTGCGGCGATATTACAGATTTTCATCATTATCCTTTTCCTAAGATTAGTCATTTTGATCCACGCCGTATTACAGCTATTGGAGAATATGGTGGGATAGGCCTTCCTGTTGAGGGACACTTATGGTGGAACAAGAAAAACTGGGGTTATGTACAATTCAAGAACAGTGATGAAGTAACTTCAGAATATGTTAAATACACTGAAATGTTGAAGGATATAGTCAGAAATGGTATATCTGGTGCAGTGTATACACAGACTACTGATGTTGAAGGAGAGGTCAATGGTCTTATGACTTATGACCGTGAAATAATGAAGGTTAATTTAGATAAAGTCTCAGAAGCCAACAAATCAGTCATAAATTCAATGAAATAGAGTTGCAATAGCATGTATTCAAGTTTGTTTCAGCTTGAATAGGTGATATATCATAAATCATACCTGTATTTTTTAAAAAATACAGGTATGATTTTATTTCGAATTGACTTGTAGGCTCTAAGAACTCTAGAGAACAATACCTATTGTTCAGCTTTGATATGGGTGTGTTTTAGCCTCTCAAGCGTTTTTTTTGTCGCTATTTACACGCAAACTTTCTTTATTTGTAACCTAATTCCCGGAATTACTTTTGTGTTTTATTACAGTTGTTTGACTACTGTAATCATAGCATTTAGTTGTTTGTATTTGTTTTTGAAATTCTTTTGAGGCTCTCAATGTCAGAAAAGAAGAAATCTGCTGTATTGATGGATATGTTAGCCTGGTTTATATGCCGAGTTCTTCAAAAGTCTTATTTGATTTGTTCATTTATTGTACGTGATATGTCATTGTTCTGGTTTTGCCGCTACGATCTGTCCATCTGATACGATATTCACCCTTGAATCCGCGGAATGAGATGCTGCCGTCCTCATCGGCTTTCAGAGTGAGGTTGGTACGCCACTGATGGTTGATGAGTTCGTCAAGTACGAAATAGACAGGCTTAGGGTTCATATCCTTGTCGTAAAGACCTGAATATGATGGCTCTCCGGGAGCAGCTCCTCCATCCACAAGATTCCACCAGGTTATTCCCATGAGCGATGGAGTACTGAACCATAGACGATAAAGGTTTTTTGCTATCTCGGCTTGTATGAGGTTGCCGATGCTAGTATCATCAGGAGCACTTATGGTGATTTCGCTTAGATGGATCGGGCGTCCTGTCTCAGCCATGATAGAGATCTTGCTACTGATTTTGTCAGGGGTCATTGACGTTGGCTTACCTTGGGCTATTGCGAGTGATTCCTTTGGGTCGAAGATATGGCTCTGTATTCCTACATTGTCAATCTTGACACCTCTGTCAATCAGATTTCTTACCAGTTCGCAATATCTTCTGAAATCTCCCTCTCCCCAGTGGATGTCCGTGTCGTTTATATTGAACATGACATTTTTGGGGAAATATTTCATCGCCCAACTATAGGTCTTGTACGTGTAGTCGTCAGGCATCAATCCCCTATTGGCCTGATCTATGGGTTCGTTCACAACATCCCATCGGTTAAGTCTTCCCTTGTATCTACGGGCAATAATCTTCACATGATCCTGAATGATTTCTTCCATCTGTTCTCTATCCTCTGGCATCCATGTGGGATGTCCCCAACGACGTAATCCGTATACAATGGCATGCCCGTTCATGTTCACGCCTCTGGACTCGAAGTAATCTACAACCGGGTCTGTTGCAGGCCTTCGGTATTCATAGGGGCTATCGGCGGTAAAACGGATTGCACCCTGCTGTGGCTCAAGAGTTTTCCAATAAAAGGCAACCGTTGCTGCATTAAACAGGGTGCCGAAAGTCTCTTGATAACGTTTATTCTTTTCTGGGGTATCCAGTTGCCCGAACAGGAAACTATTACTGCCGAATAGGAAGTCACTAGAAATCTGTTCCACGATAACATCAGTCCCGGCTTTTACATTGTGCAGTGAAACCTTTGCATCGGCTTTGCGGTATTTTTCTATATTCTGGTCTATCGTTTTCTGGACATCGTCATTCCAAACCTTATAGTACTGCTCGCTCATCACCTTGTCGGAAGAATCAAAGGTGGCAGCCGAAGCAATCAAACTCATTCCGAAAAAGATGGCTGAAAGAAAATAAATGTGTTTCATTGATAATAGATATTAATTATTGAACGCATTTGAAAGTATGTTTTGTCGTTTTCGCTATTTGTACAGGGGCCTCTACGATGGGGCGTTTCTCAATATTTGGACTTTTTCAAGCAGGCTCATTATTGATTAAAGTTTTTCAAATAAATTCTATGATAAAAACCATAAAAATCTTTAATTAATTTATTGTTTTTCAGTGTTTTGCATCAAAATCACAAATTAACCAAATCTAAACTAAGTTTGACAGTGAGTTTCTGAATTGCGTTTAATTTTCACTGAAATTATTGCGGACTCCATGATGATGGTTTTGAAACAACTACATATGGGAGGCCTTAATTACCTGAGAAACTTGGGTTAGTGTTGTTATGGCTCCATTTCGTAATAAGAATAATTTTCTGCTTTCCCAACTTTAACATATCGTCTGCTTATTATTGCCTTATTCTGTCCATCAGGGGTGTATTCTGCTGTAATAAGGTATCCTCCAGGAACTTCCGGAACCTTTATTGTTTCAGTCAATTCAGTCTTAAGATATGGGGGAATATATATATCGAGTTTAGTGCTGTATACTACTTTCCCATCAGAATCGTAAATGTTTATATTTACTTTTCCATTGGAACCATGAGAAAGGTCATTTACTCCTACAAGATGTATTGCCTTGTATTGTCCAGGGACAAGAACATCATTATGTTTGGTATAACGAGTGTCGACCAGATCAAGGAATACGGCCTCTGGTGCAAAACAATGCTTGAACCATTTCATTGCTGGTGATGGCTCAAGGTCTTTTATCTGATTAATATACCAGTCTCCTGTCTTTCCTCCATTGTTTGTCAAGGAACAGAAACTTAAAATACCTGCGAGATTTCTTTCAGATCTCAACCATTCTGTCTCTGCCTGGAGCCAATATGCCTGAAATTTTCTTCTTTGTTCTGCAGTTGCATTTTCTCCTACAAAATACCGGTAATTCCAGTATGTAAGATAACTTGGCTGGCCATTTCTGTTTAACCATGCCCACCCATATTCATTTACAAGTTGCGGAACTGAAAAGCCTATAAATCCCGGATGATATCTCCAGTAGTCCAGTGAACCCAGTTTGTCCGGCTGTTCGCTGAAATACTTATTGATTTGTTCATCAGTATTGAATGTGTTGACATTATGTACATAGTTGTATGGATGTGGTTCGTCAATGTCGTCCTTAGAATTTTCATCAACCATGTATCCTGCATCAAACAGTCTTGTAGGATCGAGTTTCTTCAGTTCTGGAATCAGATGATAACCGATATAGTCATTTACATTCTCATTTATGCAGTCCCAAATTACAATAGACGGATGGTTACCATCACTCCATACCCAGTCTGTATATTCCTTACGAATTTGTTCGTCCCATCCATGTTTTTGCCAGTACATCCATTCGTTCTGGATTATGATTCCATATTCATCACAAAGATCGTACCAGAATTTAGGTGCCAGCCCGACACAGATTCTCATCGCATTCCACTGAAGAGCCTTTGGGTCATCAATGATAAGTTTCTTGACCCATTTCCTGTCCCACGGAAGATTATTACACTCCCTATCTTCAAAGAAACGATGTAACGTAATGTTTGTACCACGCAACAGGTATTTTTGTCCATTCAGATTGAAGAACAGACCTTTGACTTTAAAATCTCTTATTCCAAAATTATCTGAGTAGCAATCAATTATCCTGCCATCTTTGCTATGGACTTCAATTTCGCCCGTGTAAAGGAATGGGTCTTCTGGACTCCATGGATGTGCATCCGGAACACTGATGGAGGTCTTGATACTTGTATTATTGCCATGTTCAGCACTTACTCTAACTTTCTTTGTCGCTACAATGGTACCGGATTTCTTTTCCTTTATTCTGATAATCAAAGATATACTGTCACTGATTTCACCCATGCAGATTTCCCGTTCTGATGGCTTCAGGCTCTGGATTATACTCTTTACTTCAATTTTCTTATCCTTGTAGGAAGGAAGGAACAAAGCTTTGTCTACATAGGTATCAGATGTTACAGTCAGAAAAACGTCATCCCAGATTCCAGAGATAAATTGAAACTTTTCAATATCAGTCTGACCTGCAACTTCACTTGGAAGCCATGCACGATCACTTACCATTATCAGAATCTCATCATTTTTGTCGAACTTTAAATAGTCTGTAATGTTGCAACGAATAGGAGTTGAGGATTCTATTGCACTTTTAACAAAATGTCCGTTGATATAGACATTGGTTGTATACATACTCTTTAATATAGTCAAAAGTACTTTTTTCCCTTTGTATGAATCATCAAGTGACAATTTCTTACTATACCAGTTGTACATGGGTGTATAATTTCTTTCAGCAGTGCGACAATACTCTATTTTATCCTCGTATAACCCACCGGTAAAAAAATTTGTCATATTGAGATATTCTTGGTTCTGCCAAAGTAATAATACCAGGGACCGGAATTGTTCTCGTAAATTTTTTAGGAGGGAATGCTGTCTCAGTCTGGTCAAAAACCCATTGTCCGTTAAGGCTGATAGTTTCTCTTGGACTAACTCCAGCGAAACAACTTATGCAGCTGATAGTCAGAAATAATTGAAATAGTCGCTTCATAAATGAATCTGTTTTAAAAATTAAATGCAAAAATTTGTATAACTCCATCGGTTGCAATCTAAATCTGTGCATACTCGAAAAAGTATGGTTTGTAGTTTTTATCAATAGTTCAGGCCTCTACAATGGTGGTGTTCCTCAATATTTGGAGCTTTTCAAATAGCTCATATCTACATTTTGAGATCAGTTATGCTTTTTCTTAAATGATTGCGATGATAAAGATACTTAATTTAATATCAATTCATGAAATCATACAATAATACATACTTTTGGCACAAATCCTTGTCTTTTTGCTCGATTGTCATAGAACAACTGATATGTGGAATAGAAATATAATAACCGATTGCCAAGAATTTCATTTTATTCATAATAGTGAGTCTTGAGAAAGTATCATTTTATCGTTTTTACCATTGGTACAGGCCGTCCGTTCTAGGGTATTTCTCAATTTTAGAACTTTTTCAAGTGTGTTCAACAGTTATATTTCTACATGAGTGAAAGATTGACGATACTTTTGTACTTTTATGTGAAGATAATGGTAAGCAGGAAGATGTTCTTTATACCATAAATTGCATAACTGATGCAATGATTGTAAAATTCTTATCAAATTAGAAGAAAAGTACTGAAAAATAGTCAAATAGTCTTATTTATAGATTGGAATTTGCAATAAAAGATTATCTTTGCATGATTATTTGAAATTGCAATGACAAAAATTTTTGATTTACAGGATATTCCAGAAAATCTATTAAATAACGTAGGAGGTAAGGCAAGAGGGTTAAACCTTTTGATAAAATATGGCTACTCAGTCCCATCAGGATTTGTGATTACAGATATTGATGATGATGACGATTTTGATTCAGTAGCCCAGAAATATGAATCCATGGGATTTGGAGCTGTTTCTGTACGTTCATCAGCATCCACTGAGGATGGAAATGATTTTTCTGCGGCTGGACAGTTTTCCACTTTTCTCAATGTAAATGGAAAAGAAGAATTGAAGAAGGCAATAAAGGATTGTATTTCATCTCTTCATAATTCTACAGCTGAACATTATACTAAAATGTTTCTGAATTCAACAAGTAGTCAGATGACTGTTGTTATCCAGAAAATGGTCAATGCTAGATGTGCAGGTGTTCTTTTTTCCAAGGCTCCTATGCGCAGAAGTGCCGCACTTGTAGAAGTAGTACCAGGTCTTGGTGAGAATCTTGTCTCAGGTGCAGTTGCCGCACAACAGTATTTTGTAAAGAATGGTCAGGTTGAACAAATGCCCGAGAATTCATTGCTTTCCCATCAGGAGGCAATTCAGATTGCAGATGGAGGACGTAAGGCTCAGAAACTATTCGGTCAACCTATGGATATGGAATGGGCAATTGATGAGAATAATCAAATCCAATGGCTTCAGGCTCGTCCTATTACTGTTGAGGAATCTGTAAATGTGAATGAATTTGATTGTGAAATTGACGGGGAAAACAATGTATACACTATGGGAAATATCGGTGAGGTTATCCCTGGTGCAGTAACTCCACTTAATATTTCCACTAATATGTATGCTCTTGATTATGGTATCAAGGCAACCACAATGGAAATGCATTGCGCTCCTAAAGACACTCCCCCATTCTTCTATATCTCTACATATTACAACCACATGTTCTTTAACATGTCAAATATGTATCGAACAAGTCACAAGACATTTGGAACGGCAAAACATACCTGTGACATCATTATCTGTGGTCATGAACTTACTGACTATCCTGATATTGATATGAAGGATGACTCTTTCATAAAGAAATTATTCCATACAATTCCGTTAATTAAGTTGGTGTTAAGTGGAGAGTCTGCAAGAAAAGGAATGGATAAGGCTATTTCCAGACTTAAGTTTGACTTATCCAAGGATATGAACACTATCTACAAGCAGATTCTTGATAATTTTGAACTATTCAAAAAGATTCATTATTACCATTATTGTACTTCATATTATTCTGGAGGTGCAACAAATATCCTGACACTGAAACTTGAAAAGCACTTTGAAGACAGAAATCAGCTTCAGGCTCTTTTGGCAGGTAGTTTGACACAGATAGATGATTTTGAAAGTGCAAATGTCCTCAGAATGATGAAATCTTTATCAGAAGAAATCCTTAGAGACAATCCTCAAGCCAAGTTATACTCATCAGCTGACCTTCAGGATTACATAGAAAACCGAGCAAGTGATGTAGTTAAAACAAGCTATCAGAACTTTATGGCCAGACATGGTCATAGGGGAATACGTGAAATGGAAATCCGTTCGCTCTCATGGAATCAAAATAAGAAATCATTCTTCAAGACACTCAAGAGTGTTATTTCATCTTTGGGACAGGAAAGTAAAAGGGCTGAAAAATCATGGACAGAGTATGCCGATGAGCTTTTAAGTGCATGTACGCCAACGCAAAAGGCCAACCTGATGAAATATGTGCTCAAGGCCAGAAAAGGTGTTTGTTACAGGGAATATACCAAGTCAAAGGTTATTTATGCACTTGATCAGTATAAACAGGCATACAGGAAACTTGCTGAGTTGATGACTGATGCTCTTATACTCCCTGACGTTGATGCTATCTACTTCCTGACACAGGAAGAGGTAGGTCGGCTTCTAAGTGGCGATACTCACCTGATTAAGAAGGCTCTTGCCAGAAGAAGAATTTTCCCTCAGCTTGAGGAAATGAAGTTCCCATTTGTCACTCTTGGAATTCCTGAGCCATTGTCTGATGAGAATACCAATTCTGATTCGGTTGTTTATCATGGTACACCTGTATCAAGAGGTGTAGCCAGCGGTATTGCAAGGGTCGTTAGAAACGAAGAAGATGCATCCGAACTTAGTGAAGGTGAAATCATGGTTGCAGCATGTACAGATATTGGCTGGACTCCATATTACAATATAATAGGCGGACTGGTTACAGAAATCGGCTCCGCTTTGTCTCATGGAATTGTTGTTGCACGTGAGTATGCGCTCCCTTCTGTTGTCAATGTCCCTGATGTTATGAGTGTTATTCATACAGGAGACATGGTTACAATTGACGGTAATACCGGGATGGTATATATAGACCAGAGAAATTCTTAATTTATGTAATGTCTTTCAGTAATCATTCTTTCATCAAACTTCCTGCGTTGGTTTCCAATGGCATGATTCTTCAGCAGGATTCAACTGTGCACATATGGGGATGGTATGATGGAAACGATGAAACCATATCGCTTTCTACGGACTGGAGTGATTCCATTTCGAAATCCAAAATAAATGGTAATTTCTGGGATTTCAATGTGCGTATCCCTGAGGTTGATCATATTTTCCATTCATTAAGGATTTTTACTTCGGACGATTCCGTTGAAATCAATGGAATACTATTCGGTGAAGTATGGTTTGCCGGCGGGCAATCCAATATGGAAATGAAGATGAAAGGATATTGGCGTGCTCCTGTTGATGGTTCTAACCGTGAGATTGCAGAAGCTTCATCCTTTCCAGAAATCCGTATGTTTACTGTTGAACGCAATGCATCACTTGTCTACCAGGAATATTTTTCAGGGAAATGGGAAACTGCATCCCCTTCCACACTTGTTAACTGGAGTGCAACATCTTGGTTTTTTGCAAAGCATCTGTATAATTCACTCAGAATCCCGGTAGGTGTTATTGTTGCTTCATGGGGAGGCTCTACGATTGAAGCCTGGATGCCAAAGGAAGATGTTCAATGTTTCGATGATATCAACTTCAAGTCTTTGGAACAGTTTGATGGTACTCAGCAGACTGTTAGTATGAACGCTCCTTATCTTATGTATTATGGAATGTTCAAACCAATAACTAAATATACAGTAAAAGGAATCCTTTTCTATCAGGGTGAATCAAATGTTGGTAGACATAAGTCATATTCTTCAAAACTTCAAAAACTTGTTTTACGCTGGAGGGATGATTTCGGAATAGGAGATATACCATTCTATTTTGTTGAGATTACTCCATATGTATATGATCCACGTCAAAATGGTATGGGTATATTTGGCGCACTACTTCGCGAGGCACAGTTCAAAGCTCAGAGCCTTATTCCGAATTCCCAGATGATATGTACAAATGATCTTGTCGGTGAATGGGAAAAAGATAGTATTCATCCAAGTCAGAAGGAACCTGTTGGTGAAAGACTTGCATGGTGTGCGCTTTCGAGGGATTATGGTCTTGAATCTGTATGTTGTACTTATCCATATCTTAAGGAAGCAAAATTTAACTCTGGAAGTGACAAGGTGGAAATCTCCTTTGTTAATTCTCCAGGTGCTCCTCAGTTATGGACTGATTTTACAAATGCAACTGGAGGTAAGAATGATCCCCATGTAATGTATTATCTTCTCAGTCAGCTTTCGGGTGTTGTAGGATTTGAAGTTGCAGGTGATGACAAGGTTTTTCATCAAGCTAGAATCGTAGGACTTGGAGAAAATCCGAGTTCTTTCATAGTTTCCTCTTCTGAAGTATCCTCACCGGTTGCGGTCAGATATTGTTTCCATGACTTTTCAGTAGGTAATCTTATCAATCAGCGCGGTATGCCAACGATACCATTCAGAACTGATAGCTGGTAAATGTTCAGACCCTATAATCTGTTAATCTTGAACTGATATTTGTTTTAATATTTTTCTATTTCAGGTCCTCTATTTTATCTTTTCCCAAATTCTTTTGGCTTATTCGTTGACTTAATTATATAATTCTTTTCATATTCAATATATTTGCAGAAACAAGCCAGAAAGTCATGCACATTAAAGTTATTAAGGTTCCAGTAAGTAAGGATAAGGAAGTAGATATCTCTCGAGGTGGAATATTTGCATATTTAGGTGATAAGAATTCAATTGTAACAAGAAATAAAGTCAATTTCAAACTGGACAATGGAATACCTGGAACTGGCTTTTATACAACTGCAAAAGTTACAGTAGTAAATCCCTATTTTATAATAGGCACTTCCCTGCTATATTGCCTTGGTTTTTCCATGTTGTCATTAATTGCAGCAAACTCTGACTACTCCCTTGAAATATTCCTTGATAATTGCTTTTCTACTCTAAATATTCTATACATCCTCTTGTTTCTTGCCATAATAACAATTACTACATTCGGAGTTTATTATTACAAGACTCAATTATGTGACAGGTATAGAAAGTATTGTTCACGGCTTGATGAGGAGATTGTCAGGGTTAAATCTGCTATTGATTCAGAATCGGGAATCAAACATGATATTCTCTCTTCATACCTTAATTGTATGAATATTGAAAAGGAAATAGCAAAGGCTGAGCCTGTATTGTTTGCACTTGACAATTATTATTCTGATAAATATTCTGCTTCCAAGCAGGAATATCTTGAGCGAGTCAATAAACTTTATTCAAGTCTTCAGGATGCAAGATATAAAATGGATGATTCACTTAGTGAATTTGAGATGTCAAATTACCAGCATCTGTGTGAATCCTTTGAACTGGTGGCTACCGCATCCAGATTCTGGGATATTTCAAGTCTGACTAATCCTTCAAATCTGCGTCATTGGATCAGGATTACTTTTGGAACAGGTATTTTTGATTATATCTACTCCAATTCATATCCTCCTATTATGCAGACATCCAAAAACGAAAAGTTATATATCTATTCCAAGTTCATTCTTTTTTCCAGAAGTACCATAGATTTTGATATTATACCATTGGATTCTGTTAAGTTTGAATTCGATTATCTTCCCGGGACTACTGAATGTGCTATTATTTCCATTCCTTCGCACGGAATCAAATTTTCATGTTCTGATCCAGATGATCTTAAGTTCTTTGTTGATGTCTTCGAAGCATACAAAACCCATAGTGATTTGAAAAATATGAGGAAAAAGGATTCTCTTCTTGAAGAAACTGCATTATATATAATTCTTAAGAGAAGAGTATCGCATGAAATGATTCGCAAGCATTTCAGTCTCGGTAATGCACGTACCAGAAGAATTCTAAACCAGCTTGAACAAATGGGTATTGTAAGTCCAGAAGATCAGGATAATATGCGTTCAATAGTTATGTGGGATATTGAAAAAATACGTGGAATCATTGATAATTACAAGTTGTAGCAAAACTTTTCGAACCAGACATTAATAATCATTACAGTAATGGATAGTTATAGAATTAAGGAACAGTTTGACCTTATCGCTTCCAGATATGATGAGGGAAGAAGATGTTTGATTCCTTGTTTTGATGATTATTATGTCAGGTCAGTCAGCATATTAAAGCAATTAAAGCCAAAGGCCAGAAATATCATTGACCTTGGTGCCGGAACAGGTCTTTTGACAAAGGAATTATATCTTTTGTATCCAGAAGCCTTATTTACTCTTTTAGATCTTTCAGTTGATATGCTTGAGGTTGCAAAACAGAGGTTTCAAGGATTGGATAATTTTTCATTCAAGGTTTTGGACTATTCGGATAGAACTATATTGGATAATTTGATTTCTTCAAACCAAGTTCGCGGCACTGAAAGCCCTTTTTCTCAAATCAATTTAGATTCAGCAGATAATCATTCAGCAAATAGTATTGATATTATCTCTTCTGCCCTCTCTATTCATCATTTAGAGAACCAGGACAAGCAATGTCTATATGACACAATTTACAATTTACTGCCTCATGGAGGAATATTTCTGAATCTCGATCAGTTCTGTGCCGAATCTCCTAAACTGAGTCAGGCTTTTGACAACTGGTGGCTTACCTATATAGAAACAAGCGGAATAACTCTGGAGGCTAAATCAAAATGGCTTGAAAGGAAGAAACTTGATAGAGAAGTCAGTATCAATACGACACTTGAAATGCTGAACAGATCTGGATTCCGGAAGACTCAATGTGTTTATCAGTTTATGAAATTTGCAACTATTATTGCCGTTAAGGATTGATTCTAAAACCTGATAAAAAAATCTTGACTCTCTTCTCCTTCTCTTTTTGAAGATGTCCTAAGTGAAATGCAATATTTCAACCATGAAGATATTCTGGTTTATGCAAAGAGATAGATACTGTCCAGATACTGTCCCAAATAGTGTGTCTGTGCTAAGATAATAGCCTGCAGACTTTGAACTACCAGTTAAGATCCTTTTTGTCGATTTGTTATTCTTTTTCGTTCAGCATCAGGTTGATAATCTCTTCGTTGGTCTGTTTCATTCCTTCCTTTCCGATTCTCCCTATTCCTCTGATTGTTGATTCGATATCTTTACGAACAATACCATCGCCGCACTGGAAATCATTGCCTCTGATTGCCATATAGTATCCGAGTATCCCGGCATCAACTGATGATGCTATCTTAGCTGCACAGGATGCTTTTGCTCCGTCACAGACAATTCCTGATACTATCGCAAGTGCATTAACAACTGTATGTGAAACTACGTTGAAGTCTCCTCCACATAAATATGCAATTCCAGCTCCAGCTCCAGCTCCTGCACTTACAGCCCCACAAAATGCTGATAATGTCCCTATGCCGCTTTTTTCATGAATTGCTACCAGGTTTGAAATAATTAAAGCTCTATACAGTGAATTCAAGTCGGAATGTAATTCTCTTGCATATTCAATAACTGGAACCGAACATGTTATCCCTTGATTCCCACTTCCGGAATTTATGATTACAGGAAACTCGCATCCATTCATTCGTGCGTCAGATCCTGCAGCAGCTTTTGCCCTGGCTCTTATCTTTACATCGTCCTTATATACTTCACCAAGAAGAGTGCCGATATTTGCTCCATATTTTCCCTTAAGGCCTTCTTCTGCAATTTCACTGTTATATTTAATCTGTCTATCAAGAATATCCTTTACATCCTGGATATCTACAACGCTTGCAAATTCCCATATTCCTTCCATTGTCAGTAGACTCCTGTCTGTCATATCCTGTTCCCTATTGTTGTCATCCAATTCCTTTTTTAGAATGCATTCACCGTTTTTCTCTATAAGTACAATATTTGTATGGAAGTCAGTTATTCTAATTCTTGAATATGAATCATTGTCATATTCTGTGATAATGATATCAAAAACATGTCCATCTTCTATAGACTGGATATCCATCTGACATTTATCAAGATAATCAAGCATGGATTCTCTTTCATTGTCAGAAACTGATGAAAGGACCTCTAATTCCTTGTCAGCGCATCCTGCGATTATTCCTGCGGCAACAGCAGCCTTTATACCCTTCATCTGGTTCGTGTTAGGTACAATGACACTTTTTACATTTTTGATGATACTTCCGCTAACCTGTATCATTATTCTATTGGGAAGAATTCCCAATACTTCCCTTCCCTTTGCAGCCGCATAAGCCAGTGCTATTGGTTCTGTACACCCCATTGCCGGAACCAACTCTTCTTTGAGAATATCTAAATATGTACAATAAATAGAGTCTCCTTTTTTCATATTTCTCTTTAGTACTTGATTGAAAGAAACACCTGCAGGAACTTATGGTTCCCGCAGGTGTGAATTTATGAAATAATATCCAATTATTTTACTTTGATATAACAATCAGCCATCCTTCTTTAGATTTGACAGGAATAGTTTCACCATTTTTAAATATGGTCTTATTCTGGAAATTCTGTATTTCAGGAGCTTCTATTCTTGCATCAGATTTATTGATTCCAAGTTTGTTCCAGTCTATTTTCAATTTGATTCTCTTATCATAATTACCGAAGTTACCGATTGAAATCAGAACTTTATCTTTCCTTATATATGTTGTCGCTTTGACTTCAGGATCGTTCGTCTTTACAGCACATTCCGGATCCCAGTATCCGACCATTTTTGAATCGCTTATCCCGAATTGATCCCAGAACTTCCATACAGGTACAGGGGAGTTTATATTGGAACTCCAGGAAAAGCGTTTGGTTGTTCCATATACCATCCCAAGAAATCTGTTTCCACCATCCTGTAACATCTCAGCCATTTCGCCAAATGGTATGCCCGAAAAGGTTACAAACCACTCATCTTCACTCATTTGATTATATCTGAATGATTCTCCGAACCATAACCTGTTGATGTATGGAATAAACTCAAGATACTGATTTGCCGGACCTATAGAATATCCTGTATTTGAATGCAAATCAATAAGTGAACCTTCATGATAAAGATCCAGAATCTTGCGTATTCTCTTGACAGTTGTACGGTCAAATGAAACATCATCCATATAAATACCATCTATATCATAATTCTGGATAATCCATTTCAATCCTTCAAGCCAATAATTGATAAAACGTGAATTTGGGGTCAGCACTAGTGCGGCGTCAGGCTCAAACCCCTTCAGGTCCTCATTTGAAGTATACCATGCAGGTTTATAGTCATCAATAAGATGTTCACATTCCCATGGAAGGCCATACCCTACCCCTTCGGTGAATATTTCATGATTGAGACTCTTAAATGCATATATTTCCTCGCAAAGAGTTGATAATTCCCGAATTGTATAATATAATTTTACTTTTCTGTTGTTCTTATGCTGGTATCTGATAAAATCAATCAGAGAATCTCTTATGACAAATGGGTAGTTTATATACGGATTGAGTCTACCTGCGTGATGGATATTCATAATATTGCACCCATCTTCTGCAGCTTTGTCATAATCATTTGGATTACCATGGAAATACTTTTCCTTGAAATGCTTTGATGAATTCAAAGCCTTTACCGGAGTAATTAGTAGATTGTATTCAAAGATTTTGGGTTCTAATGCAATGATATTTTTCCCTGTTGATGCTATAACAGTACATTCCTTATCCTTTTTACCTTTGATATCTAACTTTCCTAACCCATTATTACTCCAAATAGGTGTCGGAGCTGGTTTATAGTCGTTTAGTAATGGTCCGTGGTATGTTCCACCCCTGTATTCCGTCTGTAATCCTGCAAATGCTCCACCTATCCAGTAACTATCATATGGCCCTGTCCAGTCCCATGTGTAGTTTGCAGGTCTATATCCACCTTTTGTTCCGCAACCCATAAAATACTCTGAAGAGGCAGGACAATAGTCTGTTACCAGCTTGATATCCCTGACATAAATATTCTCAACGGATGAAACTGATATCTCATAATGCATATGGCCATCGAATTCAATGTTGCCACTTAGGGTAAACCTTATTCCATTTTGATCTGATGAGGATTTCCAACTGATCAGCCCTTTTGCTTCCTTGTTGAATTTAACATTATCCGCATCAAATTCTACATCACCTTTGTCTGTTGTAATAATAAATGCCTGTGGCTTGGCCAGGATTTCAATGTTGTTTGTCCTGATGGAACTAACCATACCATTTTGTCCGATAGTCACTGTTTTTCCTGTAACATTTATAATATTTCCACTGATTTCTACTTCATCATAGGGTGCAACCGGTTCATCGTCCAGACATATTGTTGAGTTCAGCCATCTAAGTCTTCCGTGTCTCCATTGTTCAGAATCTCCTTTATCGTCAATTGTCTCGGGAGATACTTTGATGCGTAGTTCTATTTCCTTTGACTCTACACTATCAGCACTCACTATTGCCGTGCCGTGATATGTTCCTGGTATAGCTTTTGGTGGTATCTGAACTCCGCACCATAATGCCTGAATATTTGATTCAGGTACATTTATTGTAAATTCAAGGCGTTTGCCATCCCAGTTTGTGCCCTCTTGATTAAAACAAGTAATTTCAGAGGATGGAATGATATCGTCTCCATTTTTCAAATCTGAAAAATGAACTTTCACATTGTCAATATTCTTTGATGAAGCCCAGATTCCCAATTGCCATACATAGTATTCATTTCTAAGTGCCCTACCCTTGAAGACTTGCTCTGGAACTTTATTCCATCTAACAGGTAAATTGTATTTCAACTGAATGGGAAATGCTCTGTCTTCTGGGAATACAACCATTTCACTGTTGCATTCTTTTTTTAATTTCTCTTCTTCTGCTGCTGTAGCAATAAGTCCCATAGGACTCCAGAAGTCGAACTTGGATCTACTCTCGAAATATTCAACTATTCCTTCTGGAAGATTATTGACAGATCCTGTCGTTTCCTTTTCCCATTCTTTGTCTGTTTGATACTCTGGTTTCAGATAATCATTCCATGGATTGCCATATCTTGCATCGTCGTAGCCATGACGGAAATTGAAAGGCAGATAATAGATATAGTACTTTTTGATTCCTTCAACAGGTCTGAAGATTATCCGACCTTTTTCATTTGTCAATTCTGTGACTATGACATTCTTGATTTCGTTGTCATTCTCATCTGTTACAATAACTTTCTTTGTATCAACTCTTAGATCAGGACGCCGCCATGGAAGATTCACCATAATTGCTTTAACTTTATCATCCTTGATTGAAACCAGTGCCCTGTGGTTTCCTCTCTTGTCTGAATTCCATACAGAATCTGCTACTTTGAATTCTATTCCATCAGGGGCAAAACTTTGATATCTACTGGTCCCGTCTGGAAAATACTCTTTATTGCAAGCAAAACATAAACATAAAACAAAGACAACAAACGGATAAAAATTCCTTAAGTCTCTCATGTGCAATCAAATATAAATTTAAGTTAAACAAATGATGCAGGTTGGCGTTTTAGATTGAATAAAATCCTACTTAAAGGCCAAAATAACCGAACATAGGTCATGAAAACTGCAAAGCAAAAATAATAAATGAGATATTATCTACATATTGATTTTAAACTTTTTTCATAGAAATGAGCACACTTGAAAAAGTCCAAATATTGCCCCCCAATTTCCGAGACCTGTAATAGTGGGAAAATGATAAAAATACTTTTTCAAGTAGACTCAGAAATAGAAAAGACAGCCGGAATTGCTCCAGCCGTCCCTCATAAATACATATTCTGTCTATACTATTAATAAATTTTTCTCAAAACATACCTCGTATTAACTTTTGAGCATACTATTCTGCATAGTCGACCCATACTTTCATAGCTGAAGGCTCACGGTTATCCCATGCGTAGTATGGGATGAATTTGTATGTTGTTCCTTCAGGGTTTCTTGCTAATATGTTTACGGTTCCTTCAGGGAATCCACTAA
>DCHP01000056.1:0-12453 GCA_002315675.1 Rikenellaceae bacterium UBA1749
TGTCGTTAAGACGCTACACTAGTGGAAAAAAGATAAAACATACTTTTTCAAGTGGATCCAATAATAATATTTCATAATGAACTGCCAATTTGAATAAATTAACGCTGTTTAACATTTTTTTTTATCTTTGTTAAATGAAACAATTTTTTTCATATATCCTGTTCCTGATTATTACTTTTACTGGTTTTGCTCAGAAGATAACCTTTATGCCCGGTTGGACCGAACAAAGCCAGTTCGCTGGTTATTACGTTGCTCTGGAAAAAGGATTTTATAAGGAAGAAGGTCTGGATGTAACTATTGAACATCCTGCTCAGTTCTCCACAATATCTTCTGTTGATAGATTGAGATCAGGGGCAGTGCAATTTATTACAACTCATTTGCCTGATGCTCTTGTAGCATATGAAAAAGGAATCAAACTGGTTAATGTCCTTCAGACATCCCAGAATTCATCTGTCCTATGTGTTGCAAAATATCCTATTAAATCTATAAGGGATCTCGACGGAATGAAGATTGCAAGATGGAAAGCAGGATACGGATACATTTTTGACTTTATTATGAGGAAATATCGTCTGAATGTGTCGTGGGTACCATATATTCAAGGCGTAAATCTTTTTGTGTATGGTGCAGTTGATGCTATGCTGTGTTACGAGTATCACGAGTATTATACCTTGTTGCTTGCAATTGGAAGTATTGATCCAAAATGTGTAATCAGGGCTTCTGATGTTGGTTTTAATTTTCCAGAGGATGGAATATATGTGACACAAAGTTATTATGAGAAACACAAGGATATTGTAGATAAATTTGTCAGAGCATCAAAAAAAGGGTGGGATTATGCAAGGTATCACTTTGATGAGGCATATCAGTATTCCCTTGATCGTGCTCATAAAAAAAGTCTTAACATTAGTGATTACACTCAGAAGATGATGCTTGAAAAGGTTTTGAAACTTCAGATTAATCCTGAAACCAAAATTGCAGACTACAAACCTGTATCCAAGCTTACTTTTGAGAAGATTAATAACAATTTGATTGACTGTGGTATGATGAAGACAAAAGTACCATATGCAGAAGTAATAAAAGGAAATACTTATATATATAAAACCAAATAGAGATATGATTCGTAGATTTCAGCCTATTGATCAGAAGAGTGGAGAGATCATTAATTATTTAATGTCTTATTCCAATCTTCCTGAATCAGATTCGGATAAAATGAAGATCCGTTTGTGTATTGAGGAAGCAGTTGTAAATATTACTCAATACGCATACAAACAAGGTCAGGAAGGATGGCTAGAAGCTTCTATTGATTTAGTCGGTAACTTTCTGGTTGTAAAATTGAAGGATGCGGGAATCAGGTTCAATCCACTTGAGACTGATGACCCGGATATAACACTGTCTGCAGAGGAAAGATCTATTGGAGGTCTTGGCATTTTTCTTTGTAAAACATTGATGGATGATATCCAGTATTTTTATGAAGATAACTGCAACACCTTAATCATGAAAAAAATCGTTAAAACTCAGAATTCATAACTGATGTTTAAAGGCTTATCATCATCCTTTGCTGCCAGACTGACAACTCCCATTCTGATAGGTATTACTTTGTTGTTTGCTGCTACATTATTTTTCGTGGCATTGTTTGTAAATAACCTGTTGAGAGAAGAAGCTGTCAACCGCTCTCATTCTGCCCTTGAAACTTCCACGCTTTATATTAACAGTAATCTTCAGGAGGTTGAGACCGCAATCACGAATTCTTCGTGGCTTGTTGAACAGTGTAAGAGTGATACTTCAATGTTCCATTATATTACCTCCAAGATTGTCAATGATAACCCTGCGGTTGTTGGCAGTATTGTAGCGCTTAATCCTGCAAAATATCGTGGAATGAAGTATGCCGGCTATTCTAAACGACAAGGAGGTAAATCAATAACATACAAGAATATCAGTTCTGTGGATTATGATTACGAAACCATGGACTGGTTCCAGATTCCTATGCTGCTTGGTACTCCTACATGGAGTGAACCTTATTTTGATGCTGGGGGCGCTGATGAAGTGATAACAACATTTTCTTATCCTCTTAAAGATTCAAAGGGAGTTGTCTATGCTATTTTTACTGCAGACCTTTCGCTTAAATGGTTGACGTCTAAGGCTACTTCCATTAAACCATATGATGAATCTGTCAACCTTATTCTTTCACGAAACAGTTCATTTGTCGTAAATACACTTTATGAGGCTTCTCCAAGTGAGACGATTTTTTCCTATGCTTTTATGCATAATTCGGACAGTACAATGATCAAGGTCGGTCAACGTATGCTTAGAGGGATTTCTGATGATTTTGAGGCGGTTCTTGCCGGCAACAAGGCATATGGAGTATATGGTCCTCTTGATAATGGATGGTCTATCATGATAATCAGCAGTTACAAAGATTTTTTAAGACCTAATGTCCATATCAATATAATTCTGATTATCATACTCATTATCGGTACATTCCTGATAGCTGTAATCTGCTTCCAGCTTATCAAAAAATTAACAAAACCTATCAGTCAGTTTTCAAACATACTGTTAAGAATTGCGGATGACAAGCTTGATAATACTATTCCTGAAATAAAATCAAATGACGAGATAAAGGTCCTGAGAAATGCAATAGAGACTATGCAGGTTTCAATTAAGGAAAACAATGACCATAGAAAGGATATTCAGGGGGCAAGAGACATTCAGTCTCACATTGTTCCTGACCAGTCATTTGTCTCTGATTTGTTTGAATTGTATGCAATGATTGACCCAGCCAAGGAAGTAGGAGGTGATTTATATGATTACCATAAGAGCGATTCTCGTAATGTACTATATTTCCTTGTTGGAGATGTTTCCGGGAAAGGTTTTCCTGCTGCGTTGTTTATGTCAATGGTTGTATCTGCGTTCAGAATGATATCCAGATTCTCAAATGATGAAAAGTCTGTTGTTAAGAACATAAATGATACCATATCCGATGATAATAAACTTGATATGTTCGTAACAATGTTTTTCGGATGTCTTGATTTAAACACATTGAAATTGAAATTTGTTAATGCTGGTCATAATCCACCAGTAATTGTCTATCCGGATGGTAGAGCGGAATTTATTGATGTCCTTCCAAATCTTGTTCTTGGTGCAATGCAAGATTTTGAATATAAGGATCAGGAACTTCAACTTGAAAAAGGAACAAGGCTGATTGTATATTCAGATGGAGTAACTGAAGCTGAAAATTCGAATAAATCTCTTTATGGTGAAGAGAGACTCCTTAAATGGGCTTCTTCACTACCTGCAGATATCTCCAGTGAAGTTGCTGTAAACTCCCTGCGTGAAGATGTCAGATCATTTGCTCAGTCTGAGGATGTTAATACAATACAAAATGATGATATAACAATAATGATAATTACTATATAAAATAATCGATATGAAAGTTGAAACTAAAAAAATTGAAGACAAAAAGTTTGAAGTTTTCATCGAAGGAAGAGTAGATACAAATTCTGCTACTGATTTTCAGAATGAGATAATGAAACTTTCAGATGAACCAGGCGCTGATATACAAATTGATTGTTCAGAGTTGGCTTATACATCTTCACAGGGTTTGAGAGTGTTTCTGATGTTGCAGAAAAGTCTTAATTCTAACGGTAGTAAGATGGTTCTGAAAAAATTACAACCTCAAGTAAAAGAAGTTTTTGATATTACAGGTTTTTCAAATATCATTACAATAGAGTAGTGAAATCCTTTTCCTCACTACTGCTTCCACTTGAAAATGTCCCTAATGCTAGGGAACTTGGTGGATATGTTATGAATGATGGTAGAAAGATTAGAAGAGGTCTTCTATTGCGTTGTGGAACACTCAGTAGAGCTTCAGACAATGATCTATCTGTCCTTCATGATGTATATCATGTCGCCCATACATTTGATTACAGGACAAATCATGAACAGACAATTTCACCTGACCGTAATATTCAAGGTTCTGACTATATCTCTCTTCCCTGTATAGACCCCAATAATGATATCTATCAGGGAACAGAATTTGCAGAAAAAGCAGGAAGACCAGGATTTCTTGATTTTGTCGTTGAGTATTCCTTTTGTGAGGAAGCTAAGATGTTGTCGAGACTGGTCTATTCAAATCTTGTAATCAGTGAGTATACTCAGTTGCAGTATGGTACATTTTTGAATTATGCTGCAAAGGATGAAGATGGTGCACTCTTATGGCATTGTAGTCAGGGTAAGGACCGGACTGGTCTCGCAGCTGCATTCCTTCTTTATATTTTAGGAGCATCAAGAGATCTAATTATCAAAGATTTCGATTATTCCAATGTATACTATTCGGAATTATTGGCTGATATCAGACAAAAAGTTATTGATATAGGCGGTAGTGAAAAGGAACTTGATGTCGTGGATGCCCTTATCGGCGCCAGTACCAGACGTTTTATTGATGCTCTTGACCTTATTGAACATGAGTATGGTTCCATGGATGATTATGTTCATAATCAGTTGTGTATAACAGATAATGACATTATTAATATTAGACGGAGATTTCTACAATGAAAGATTACGGATTGGATTTGCATTGTCAGATGATTCTGGAAGATTATGCCAGCAATCTTGACCTTTACATCAAGCTTTCCTCAATAGTTCAGAAAACCATCAAATCAGCTCTAAGGTCAAATACTATATTTGTAACCGGTGTTGAAGGACGTGTAAAGACGGAACAATCTATGGCAGGGAAACTGGAACTCAAGGGTGCAAAGTATCATTCAATTGAAGATATTACTGATATTGTAGGAGTTCGTGTCATAACATTCTATTCTGAGGATGTCGACAAGATTTCAGCCATTATTGAAAAATGTTTTAATATTGACTGGGATAATTCTGTTGACAAAAGAAAAATGCATTCTCTTGACAGTTTCGGCTATATGTCTTTGCATTATATATGCAGACTCCCCAAGGAATCCTTAACCCATGATGAAGATTCCCGACTGACTGATATACCATTTGAACTTCAGATGAGAACGGCACTTCAGCATGTATGGGCAAATATGTACCATGATACCGGATATAAATCAGGAGTTGATGTTCCTAAAGAACTTCTCAGAAATCTTAACCGTCTTGCTGGAATGCTAGAACTGGCTGATGATGAATTCAGCCGTATCCGAACAACTATTACGGATTATCGCCGTCTTGTCAAGAATCTTGTTGATGATGGAAAATTTGATGATGTCCAGCTCAATACTGATACTTTCAAGACATATCTGGACCTTAAACCATTTGATAAGATCAATAAGAAGATTGCAGCTATCAACCAGGCTGAAATTCATAATTCATCAATGTTGCCATATCTTGCCATATTGAAGAATCTTGGATTTCAAACCCTTGGTGATATTGACAGGCTCATTACTGATTATGGATATGATGCTTATCTGCTTGCTCTACATGAAATAGGTGGTACAGATATTGACATAATATCCTCTACAGTCGCTATTCAGGATTTATGTATAGTGTGGATAATTGAAAATGGAGGAAGTGAAGGTGATCTTGTAAAATTCTTCAACGAATTGCTTGGCGCAAATACTTATAACCAGCAAAGGGCAAAAAGGGTAATGGATAAAGCAGAAAGCCTTTCACTTGTTAAAAAACGTATTGCCAATACTTAGTGTCAATAGTAGGGTAATGTATCTTTTATGTCTTTATCATACGATATATCCATGAAATACACTTCCTGATATGATAGATTCCTTCTGATCTTTCGAAAGAGAATTATTCTTCTTTCCATAGTTATTATTTAATTTTTGTTGTATGTCAAAGATAATGTTAGATTCATCGTTGCTGGATAAGGCAATAATATTTGCAGTAAAAGCTCATAAGAATGTTGAAAGACGTGGAAAAGGCTTTCCCTATATAGTTCATCCCTTAGAAGCGCTGGAAATCGTTTCTACTATATCATCCGATCAGCAATTGCTTTCCGCTGCTGTACTTCATGATGTTGTTGAAGATACAGATTACACCATTGATGATATCAGGAAAGAGTTTGGTGATGTAGTGGCTGATCTGGTTAAAGCTGAAAGTGACGTCTATCTTCCAGGTGAGACAAGTGAATCAAGCTGGCACCGCCGTAAACAGGAAGCAATAGATAGAATTAGAAGCTCATCATATGAGGCTAAGGTCGTTGCTATAGGAGATAAACTTTCCAATATGAGGGCAATATACAGGGATTATGTCGAAATAGGAGATGAACTGTGGACTCGTTTTCATGAAAAGAATAAAAGTGAACATGCGTGGCACTATAAGGGGCTGGCATGGGCACTGGAGGATCTGTCAGATACTTTTGCCTATAAGGAGTTTACCTATCTGCTAAATAAGGTTTTCCCTGAATAATGGTCTTTTGCTGATTTATAGTTGACTTAATAACAACCAAAATTAAACCGGACAATTCTTCATCCTCACAATAGTCTTATAGATGTTCTTATGTATTCAAAACCACATTATATCATACTTGATGGTCTAAGAGGTGTAGCAGCTTTGATGGTGCTTTTATACCATCTATTTGAAGCGATTGCTTTTGCTGCAGGTGATCCTGAACAGGACATGTTCCATGGCTTTCTGGCCGTGGATTTCTTCTTTGTTCTTTCAGGTTTTGTTATGGGCTATGCATATGATGAAAAATGGAACGAGATGTCAATTGGCAATTTCCTGAAAAGACGAATTATCCGTCTTCATCCTATGGTTGTGCTTGGTGTGGTTTTGGGTCTTGTTGCATTTATCATTCAGGGGTGTACCAACTGGAATGGGGATTCTGTTCCTTGTTTAACTTTGATTGAATGTTTTGTTCTTTCATTGTTTCTCTTGCCTTCAATAGGAACAATGGATGTAAGGGGCAATACTGAACTTTTTCCATTGAATGGTCCTCACTGGTCTCTTTTTTTTGAATATTTTGGAAGTATCTTATATGCAATTGCTCTTAGAAAATTAAGCACCAAATGGCTCTCATTCTGGACTCTGCTGGCTTTTGCAACTCTTGCTACTTTCGGCTTTTTAGGACCATATGATAGTATAGCATATGGATGGTCCTCAGATCCTGTTGTATTTTGGGGTGGTTTTTTCAGAATGATTTTTGCATATCCCATGGGGCTTCTTGTTGCCAGATTTTTCAGGCGTAAAGAACACCGCCAGTTTAACGGATGGATGTTTGTGCTATGTGCGTTGATGCTTTGTCTATTGCTTGCCGTTCCAAGTATTCAGTTAAGAGTATATTTTGAATTATTCACTGTAGCTGTTGCTTTCCCTCTTATTGTTTATTGTGCTGCTCTTGGTAATGTGAATGGCCGTTTTTCGCGTCTATTTGTTGAGATGCTTGGCAATATTTCATATCCGCTTTATGCGATTCATTACCCACTTATATATTTGTATATCTGGTGGATCAATAACGATATCCATCCTTTTGGATCGGCTATATGGTCAACTCCGGTAGCAATCTCATTAATTGCCATAGTTCTTGCTTATGTTCTGTTCGTTGTTTATGATCGTCCTTTAAGAAGAGAATTATCTAAAAAACTATTATAACCATGAATGATATTATTCTTTCCGCAGTATTGAATCTCCTTGCTCTATTTGGAGCAGAAAAGAAAGTAGATAAGGAAAAAGCTTTAAATATTGTCATTAATTACTTAAAACGCTATTTCTATGTACTGGCAAGACAATCATACATTGATTTTTATAATGACCTGAGAGATTTCTATGAGGAATTTCCCCTTGAGCAATCTCAGAATGCAGTAAAGAAAATATGTGATAATCTTCATGGAAGAATTCCAGAGGAGGATCAGGCGCTGATGATACTTCGTTTTATGGAGTTTTCTGACATGGGAACAAAGACTCTCGATTCGGAAAGCCCGATATTACAGGCGGCCGTTGACTCATTCGGTATCAAGGATTCCCTTTATGAATCCTTTGTTAATTTTGTCCTTGAAAAAGAGTGCGACGAAGTTAAACTTCTCCAACTTGATAACGACTCCGGTCTTCTTAAAACCTTATTCATTAAAGAGTATAACTCCCTAATTTTTTCCTATATAGGTGACAGTCCTGTATTTATGTTCGACGCTCCTGTTGACAATTTCTTTCATGTATGGCAACAGAGCGGTGTGCTGAAATCAAAGGATTTCAGTCCTGTCTATTATGCAACCGTAATGTCATTATATGGGTATGATACTTCATCTTCTCTGGTTGACCTTTCTGCAAGGGATGTAGAATTCAGATTTGTTGAAGGCAGTGATTACGGACTTCATAATTTTACATCTACAGTCCGTGGCGGTGAACTTGTAGCCATTATGGGTGGAAGTGGGGTAGGAAAGTCTACTTTGATGTCGCTCCTTACAGGAAGTCTTATTCCTCAACAGGGAACAATAACGCTGAACGGTCATAATGTAGCCGAAGAAAATACAAAATCTGTCATAGGATTCGTGCCACAGGATGATTTGCTGATAGAGGAACTTACTGTATATCAGAATCTCTGGTATACGGCAAAGCTCTGCTTTGATAAAATGTCTCCTGAAGAACTTGATAAGAAGGTTATTTCTGTGCTGGAACAGCTTGAACTTGATAAAGTCAAGGATCTTAAGGTAGGATCTCCTATCAATAAGTATATTTCCGGTGGGCAGAGAAAAAGGCTTAATATAGCCATGGAACTTATCAGGGAACCTTCAGTTATTTTCCTTGATGAACCGACTTCCGGGCTTTCCTCTTCTGATACTGAAAAGGTCGTTAATATCCTGAAGGCTTTGACTTATAAGGGTAAATTGATTATTTCCAACATACACCAACCATCATCCGAAGTTTTCAAATTGTTTGACCGTCTGTGGATTCTTGATGTAGGCGGCTATCCCGTATATGACGGTAATCCGATTGATGCAATTTCCTATTTCAAGACAGCCGAAAATTATGCCGACTCGGAAATTTCTGCATGTAAATCATGTGGTACTGTAAAGCCTGAGATACCTTTGAATATAATTAATACAAAATTGCTTGATACAACAGGTAGAATGACCGAAAACAGAAAAGTGTCTCCGACACAGTGGCATGACAAGTATCTGGAACATCGTAAGGTTTTTTCTGATGTTGATGTCAGGCCACTGCCTGTATCTTTGCAACTGAGACCTAATGTCTTCAATCAGATGAAGATATTTTTCCAGCGTAATGTCAAGACAAAGCTTGCAAACCTTCAGTATATTCTAGTAACAACACTTGAAGCCCCAATACTTGCAGTTATCTGCGGTCTGCTGACAAAATATACTCCGGATAATTCACTCTATTCAGTCATTGATAACAAGAATATTGTTACATATTACTTCATGGCGGTAATAGTGTCAATTTTCCTTGGAATGGCCGGGAGTGCAGAGGAAATCATAAAGGATAGGGCTATTCTTAAAAGGGAAAAGTTTCTGAATCTGTCCTACAAAAGCTACATTTCATCAAAGGTACTTTTCATGGCATTGATTTCATTACTTCAAACTTTTCTTTTCATAGTAATAGGTAACGCCATCCTTGGAATTCATGGTATGTTCTTCATGTGGTGGCTGATCCTGTTTATTTCTTCATTCCTGTCAAGTCTTATTGGTCTTCTACTTTCACAATGTCTGAATTCAGTTGTGGCAATTTATATATCAATACCACTTCTTCTTATTCCGCAGATTCTCTTATGTGGTCTGGTAGTAGATTTTGATGATATCAATTCTAAAAGTGAAACAGGCAATGTTCCTGTAATAGGTGATATCATTCCTTCACGTTGGGCATTTGAAGCACTTGCCGTGGCCAATTTTACCATGAATGAATATGAAAAGCCTTTATTCCCTAAGGAACGTATTAAGTACTCATATGCATATTACAATAATGCGTACCTTTATGAGTTGCGTTCGCAGCTTGAAACATATAAGGACGAAATAAATAAAGGTAAAACTCCAAATCAACATCATATTGACGTAATCAGGTCTTCGCTTCCAAAACTTATCGCAATTGCACAGATTGATAATTATAGTGGTGATTTTTCATACGATTCGCTGAATTCTTATTTTGATCAAATAGAGTCTTCGATTGGCAAGAAGAGCAGCAAACTGACTATGGAGATTGATAATGAAATTTCAAAAATTATAAGGGAAATAGGTCAGGAAAATTACCTTGAAATCAAGAAAAACAATTTCAATCAACGTCTTGAAGATCTGGTTGTAAATCGCAATGCAGAGAAAATGTGCGTTGTAAAGGGTACTCATATTGTCCCTAAATCAGGATTTATCTTCCTTACACCAGAGTCAACGATTGGCAGGGCCCCTTTCTATAGTGGAGTAAAATGTTTAGGTAAGAACGAGGTGCTTACACCTTGGTTCAATATGGGTGTCCTTGTAATCATGTCAATAATATTTTCTGTTCTCCTCTATCTGGATTATCCTGGAAAAAAAGTTCGAAAAGAAAGAAATTGACCTAATTTTGTATAGGAATTTTATTTGATTATCTTTGTCTTAAAATGTGCAAGTAATTATAATTAATAATATGAAAAAGTTATCTCTTTTCTTTTTAGGATTTGCAGTATTAGCTCTTCCTTCATGTATGAATCAAGGTGGTCAGTCCGGTTCTAGTGCAGACACAGTTAAGATTAGCCAGGAAGAAAAATTGCTTTCTGAACAGTTGAAGTTCAATGTCAATAATCTTATTGAGTCAGCTAAAAAGTTAAAGACTGCTCCATTTATCTCTAAGAAAGATGATGGTAGCATTGAATTGACCGCTCAGGAAAAAATGGTTAAACCAGATTATCTGTTTGATCTTTCTTCTACAAACAAACTTGTCAACCTGTCTGATAAGTATCGTGCAGTTGCAATTCTTGGTGTGGATAAAGTTATTGCAGAAAAATATGAAATGCCAATCGCAGGTTTCAAGGCTGCTATCGGTAAACTGGTTCTTGAAATTGACGACCCTGCATTGAAGGAATTCTCAAAATCTGTATGGGAGAGTGATGGTCCGGTAGATCAGGCTATTTCTACGCTGGTTGATGCAGAATATTCTGCTGAAAGACAACGATTCTTCTGGGAATTCATTGCTGCAGGCCTTGTTGAAGAAGTTTATGTCATGACTGAGAATATGGACAAATTTATGCCTATGTTTGATGACCAGAGCGCATCAGATGTTACTTTCAATTTTGTCTGTGTTCATTATGGACTGACAGAAATGATGAAACTATATCCTGAAATGGAAAGTCTTGACAAAGTTCTTGGACCTTTGTATGTAATCAACGCTACAAGCAAAAAAGAACTTGAACAACAGTTGATTGAACTTAAGGATACAATAAAGAGAGTTCGTCAGAACATATTATAGTTTTGATACTTATTTTACGAAGCCTGTCCTTTATTATAAAAGAACAGGCTTTTTCTTTTATGAACAGATTAAAAAGATATCTTTCCTCTTTATCGTTTCGCACAGGAGTCATTATACTTTCACTATGTGTCCCATTCTATATTCTCTCCTTTGCTCAAATGCTGCTTCCATTTGATGCCTATATCAAGGGAATTTTGTGGACAGTGCTTTTTGGTATGGCCAAAGCTTTCCAGTATTCGGGGCTTGCAATTCTTGGCGTAGAAGGATGGAAAAGACTTAAATCCAAATTTGTCAGAAATTCCGGCCTGCATAGCTACGTTGAAAACAGTATATTGCCAAGATACAATTCTTTTGATGAAGGACATAATGTCAATCATGTCTCAGCAGTAATTGACCAGGCTATGATGCTCTCCAGATACTATGATGTAGACATGGACATGATATATGTTGCTGCAGCTTATCATGACATTGGTATTGAATATGGAAGGGATAATCATCATGTTCACTCGTCAAGGATTGTCAGGGAAGATTCCAATCTGAAAAAATGGTTCAGTGAAGAGCAGATTCAGATAATTGCAGATGCGACTGAAGATCACAGGGCTTCATCTTCAAGAGAACCTCGAACCATATATGGTAGAATTATTGCAGAGGCTGATAGACAGATTATCCCTGATTTAGTTATTAAGCGTGCTATCCAGTTTGGTCTGAAAAATTATCCTTTGCTCTCTAGGGAAGAACAGTGGACAAGGGTGAAATCCCATCTAATTGAAAAATATTCAGTAGGTGGTTATTTAAAATTATGGATTCCTGAATCCTCGAATGCAAAGGCACTGTTCGAACTTAGGGAAATTCTATCAAACGAAAAACAGTTACGTTCATATTTTGATACCATTTACGATGAAATAGTCGTATAGATGCTAACACAAAGTAACTGATTTCCTGTTTATCCCTTTGTTTATTCAACCTACTTGTATAAATAAGCATACTACAATATACTCCTACATACTCCCACTATACTACTAGAGTAAGACTGTCCACTTTATTTCTTATATTTGTAAATATTTAATGGTGAGTCCACTTTAAAAAGTCCAAAAATTGAGA
>DCHP01000056.1:12491-15136 GCA_002315675.1 Rikenellaceae bacterium UBA1749
CGGATATAAAAACCTTAAACGATACTTATTAAAGTGGACTCAATGGTGTTAATCATAAATAATCTTAAATTAAATGATCAAAAAACTAACTATTCTTGCTGCAATTTCTCTTTTTTTGCCAGTGCAGGCGCAGGAGTTCTTTGTTGAATCTCCGGATGGACATATTAAACTTTCAGTAAACAATGCTGACAGCTCAATTTTTTATTCAGTTTCTTTTGACGGGAATCAGGTAATTGGAAAATCTCCGATGGGCTTTCTACTCAAGGATGAAGATCCGATGACAGGAAATTTCGCTCTTATTAATAATCCTGCTGTTAAACCTTATGTGGAAAAATGGGTTCCAGTTGTTAGAAACAAACATGCTGTCTGTGAAGTTCCATATAACTCAATCGTTCTTAATCTTAAGGAGAAATCAGGAAAATTCAGAAGAATGGATCTTGAATTCAAGGTTATGAATGATGCTGTCGCTTTCCGTTATACACTTTATGGAACAATGGTTATAGGTAACAGATCCATTACCAGGGAATTGACAGGATATTCAATTCCATCTGGTTCTTTTGTGTGGAAACCTGATTTCTCATTCCATAGAAAGGGAAGTTACGATTCTGCTCAGGAAGGTCATTTTGTAAAGACACAGGTAACTGAAATTTCAGACTCCATTCATTTCGGGTTGCCTGATCTTATAAAAATTGATGATGACAATTGGCTTGCGATTATGGAAGCATACATTGATAATTATCCAGGAATGTATCTTGGAAAACAATCAACATCAGAAGATGGATTTGTAACTTTGGATACACGACTGGCACCTATATGGGGTGAGGATGAAAATGGCACGAAGGCTCGTTTCTCTGAAAAGCAGTCAACACCATGGCGAGTAGTTATGGTTGGACATAATCCCGGTAAATTTATTGAAAGTGAAGTTCTGAGATCTTTGAATCCTGGATGTGCAATTTCTGATCCATCATGGGTGGTGCCCGGAATGTCTGCCTGGGATCATTGGTGGAGCGGAGAAATCAAAATGGAAATGCCAGTAATAAAAGAGTATATTGATCTTGCTGCAAATGAAGGATGGAAATATGCTTTGATTGACTGGACATGGTATGGCTCTTTCTGTCAGCCAGATGCTGATGTTATGACTACAGCTCCTCAGATAGATATCAAGGAACTTATCCGTTATGCTGCAGAGAAGAATGTTGGAATATGGGTATGGATGAGATCTGAAGATACCAACAATAACGACCAGTATAAGGATGCATTTAAATTATATCATCAATGGGGTGTCAAAGGTGTTAAAATAGACTTTATGGACCGTGATGATCAGGATATGGTAAACTGGTACAAACGTGTCATAAAGGAAGCTGCCGCCAATCAACTTATGGTAGATTTCCATGGGGCCTACAAACCTGATGGAATAGAACGTACCTATCCGAACATGATAGCCAGAGAAGGGGTTATGGGTGCAGAATATGCAAAGTGGGGATCAAATGGTCCAAGTGCAGAGCATAATGTAACTCTTGCCTATACACGTCTCCTTACTGGTCAGATGGATTATACTCCTGGTGGTTTTCTGAATGTGACAAAGGAAAAATATCATTCAGGTTCTCCTACTCATGTTCCAAATACGCGTGCTCAAGAACTTGCTAAATTTGTTGTATATGAATCTCCATATATGGTCTTTTGTGACCATCCTTCAAATGTCTATGGCCAGGTCGGTGAAGATTTCCTGAAAGTTGTACCAACTACATGGGATGATATCATGTTCCTGGGAGGAACACCAGAATCTTATATTGCACTTGCAAAGAAGTCCTCAGACAAATGGTTTATTGGAGTAATCAACAATTCCGAAAAGCGCGAAATTGAACTTGATTTATCAGTGTTGCCTGTTGGAAAATATTCTTTAGAACTATGGGCTGATGGACGTAATGCAAATACAGATGCAACAGATTGTTTACGAAAGACAATGACAGTTGATTCATCTAAGAAACTTAAACTTTCCCTGGCATCTGCCGGAGGTTGCGCAGCAGTTCTGACTCCACTTTCAAAGTAACCATTTTATGTTGTCATAACTATATGCTTGGTGCACGACAACTACAACAATAAAGACAATAATTAACCCCGTAGTTTATTCACCTATGGGGTTAATTATTGTCCAACTGATGTATATGCTCAAAATAAGGGGAATTGTAAAAATTGCGTTTTTTACTTCCTTCTTGATGCCATTATGGAGATCGTATTTAATGCTTGACATAGCAATTGCGTCTCTTCAAGGATTAAGATTGGTAATAGCAATCTCGTACAGGTAGTTGAATAGGTAAAGAACTAAGTTGCTATTTTTACAAATATTACTTCACATACCAATATTTTGGCAATTTTGTTGTCATAAAGTGGGTTCAAGTTCTACTATTTGGAAATCAATTCGTCAAGAATTGAGTCATTGGCACGGATCCAAACATAACGCGAAAGACCGCTGTCATAAATAGAAGGAAACTTTTGCTGTATCTTAAAAATTGTATTTTCAGCATTCGAACTGAAACCACCACCTGGAATCATATCAATATTACGAATGGAAAATGTTTTTCCATCAGGTCTAATCTTTGAGATATTTGTAATGAAACCATTAACCCACATTGCAGCTATTATTG
>DCHP01000037.1 GCA_002315675.1 Rikenellaceae bacterium UBA1749
GAAGCCATTCCGAATTGTTCAAATAAACATAAGCGACATTCAGGGATGTATATCATCGATAAACCTATCGACATGAATGAATTCTCCCAGAGGTTCAATATTTCATGCACTAGGGGAGCCATAAAAATCAAGCACATACGAAGATTTCGCAAGTACATTTTTATTTCATACCACTAACAAAAACACTAACATTTTTAGTTGTTTCTGTCTCCCAACCACTTTTTGAGAATCACCAATAAAAGTCTGGGGGCACCAGTAAAAGTATGTGTGGAGAGCACGACAGATTGCTATCAAAAACAAGAACTTCTTAGGTTGGTTAGGCATATATGTTTTGTGCCCGAATAGGAAGAAGTCCAGATCTTTTACTACTTGTTTAGTATTTTATGGAGAATTTTGCGAACAAATTTATCATCTCTCAGGAACCGTGAAACAGTAGCTCCTCGTAAAATCAAATGGTCCAAATTTTCCTCTGCGTACCACAAAACAATATTCACCAGGAACAAGACTCGGAACTTTAATTAAAAACAAATGCTTGTCCACCTTCTCCCATTCAAAATCCACATGGGTAACCAAATTTGTGTTAACAGCATCAGCAGGCACTTCCATATCATATCCCCGAAGTCGTCCCTTGATATCGGGAATTAATGGTATTAATAGCAAACCATTGGGATTCATCCACTTGTTGACAGGGGAAAATGTCACATTATCTGTCGAATCTGTGACATAAACGAAAGTGCTTGACGCATTGACAACGGAAGTTGTATCTCTATATCTAAAACAGCTGGGATATACCGGAGAACCATCGTTAGTAAAGGAACCACCATAGGTGTATTCCAAAGGAATACGCTTTTCATCAACTACTGTGTATAAACCTGGGCCGTCACCATGAGCCTGATGAAGTGCTTTAGAAGAAGGGAGCAAACCTTCATTTTCTTGGATAGTGTCTGGAATTGTGAAACAAAATGATACAGCCTTATCTCTTCCGATGTAAATAAGATATTCCCCAGGTTTTGGATCAAGCATTTTAATCTCAAAAGAGTTTTCGCCAATACGATACCATTCAAATTCACAGCCCCCAGGGGTACTGATAAATGATACATCACCAATTTCTAAGACATCTTGTGACCGACATTCGCGGTAGTGTTCTTCACGATTGACTTCCAGGGAAATTATCTTCAACGAGCAAGGAGTGATTTCACTGTCAAATGGATTGACATATGCAACCTGATCATGTCCGGCGACGAGCACAAAGGTGCCAGATACATTCACTCCAGAAGTTTCACCATCATACATTTTATAATAGTTTGTTGATGAAACAGGAAAAAAAATACTCTCTCTGCCCGATCCATAGGAAACGGGATTGAAATCACATTCCAATGGAATCACTTTATCACTCGTGACAGCATATACTCCAGCGTCGTACTTGTCATATTGCGCATGAAGCCTACTTGGAAACAGGGCAAGAACAGCCAAAGTCACAAAAACAGATCGTAGATTCATGATAAAACTATTTAATCCTTCAGGATAGTCAAATTATGAAAAAAATGTTATACATATATAAATTAAGAGTCTACTTGAAAAGGTCGTAGCTATTCAGCAGCCCCGTAATACTTGCATAGAAAGTTCCATATTCGTAGGCAACGAAATATGCAACGCGTGCAGTCATGATTTACCAATAGAAACTTAATAGTTACCGTCATTCCGGTTACTCGTTTATGACAAACTTGTAAATCATAAGTTCCTGTTTCTCCCCTTTTGCAATCCGAAGTGATAGTTTATGGGAAGAGCTGGATAGTTCATCCTCGATAATATACACCCATGGAAGATACAAATTACCACTCCACTTAGTATAAGTATCAAGCGTCCTGTATGGAGCACCATCTACAGAGTATTCAATTACACATGAATTAGGTCCGAAAGTCCCATAAACACCTACAGCTGTACCCTCAAAAGAGAATTCCAGTGAAGATCCAGCCTCAGAGGCTATAAGCATCGGAACATTAACATACTGTTTTCTTGTTGAGATTCCTTCTTTTGGTTTGTTCCATGACTCCACAAAGGAAAAGCCTTTAAGTTTCTGAGCAGTATGAATATCAACGAATTTTCCACGTTCATAGCTAAGTGAATCAAGCATCTCTGATGGGAGCTCATGAGGCTTTTGAAGGATACTTAATCTACCATCTGAAAAAAGAGTTTTCATATTCTCATCAAACAGCCTGTTGATTGTTGCAGCATAGAATTTATGTCCAAAATGTGCCGGATGGGTTCCACCGAACTGTTCCCATGTAAATTCCTTGTTTTCCATCCTTGATGCAATCTCGTCTGAAAGATCAATTGATGATATGCTATACCAGTTAGCAATTCTTTCATGATTCATAATAACATCCGGAGATATTTTACTTGCATGAAGTGGGATAAACGGATCATAGATAAAATGAAGCATTACAATATCCATATTCGGATTAGAGGATAGTGCATGGCGTACAATCCCTTCCATTGCACGAGTCTGTGAAAGGTACATGCCACGACTATTTGTATCATCATTAACTGCAGCTTCAACAAAAAGAAGGTCTGGAGTCCCTTTCTGCAAAACATCCTCGTCCATCCTGAATGAATGAGGTATACTGCCAAGAGATGATATCCCTGCTTCTATGAATGTGAATTCACAACTTGGGAAGCGTTGCTTAAGATCTTCCTCTATCATATTTTTCCAGCCATCCATTTCAGTTATGGATCCACCAAGAAAAGCAACACATCCTTTTCTGTCACTTATAAATTTTGTAAATGCATTTTTGAGGGTTCCACGGTAATGAATATTCTGATACTTTTCATAACCTGGTCTATACCTTGAAATAAAATCGGAAACAGCCTCCGTATTTTCTGTCCCATCCAAAGTTTCAAACAATGTATTGTTTGATTTTCCACATCTGTTAAGTGAAATAAGAGGTTCAGTGACATTACCTACACTACCCTCCTTTCCTGAATAATAGATGGCAAATGAAGATGATGCATTCTTTTGGATAAAATCTACGGAATTACTCTCAAGAGCACATTTTTCTGAAAATCCATAATAGCGTTTAAAGATTTCAAGCAGATCTGAGATATTTCCGGCCGCCTTGCATACCTCACTGACGGTTTCACCATCTTCTCCATCCATCTCATCCATATCCTGACTTAGATATGATACCACGTGGAATCCTCTTCCAAGTAATTCCAGATCAAGATCTGAAAAGTCCGAAGAAGTATATATCCATGGCTTTTCAGATGCATGAGATGTATTTTCCTTAGGTACTGCAATCTGAACTTTTCTACCATGATAGAAAAATGAATAACTGTCAAATCCTTTCCATGCGTCCCTACTACCTGGAAATGGTTTTGTTACATCAACTTTTCCTTCATATTCACTACCTGTAAGAGCCTTGTATATAACAGATGCCATGAGAGCGGAACCTTCTGCAGTCGGATGAATCCTGTCAGGGAAAAATGATGCATATGGTTTCATTGCCTCATGAAGATCTACCATCTCCAGTCCATATTGCTTTGCAACCTTTTGAATCGTTGGTATTATAGAAGCTTGCAGTGTACTGTCATTAATACTCTTTGAAGAGTAATCAAGTGCAGGGACTGGAAGACAAAGGATAATTCTTGGTTTTGAAGAAAGGGATCTGAAAGATTCAATTATGGATATCAGGTCCCTCTCATATTCCGCACCATGTACCCAGTTGAAGCTTTTTGTATCGTTTGTCCCAAGTTTGATTGTTACAATATCCGGAAGAAATTCAAGTGCTTCCTTGTATTTCCTGGTAGAAATATAAGGGTAATTGCCTTTGCTTAGAGTTGTCGTTCCGCTTACTCCAAAATTTCTGACATCATACCCATCACCTAGCATCTGCATCAGAATTCCGGGATAAGAGTTCTGAAAGTTATTAGGGATAAAAGCCCCTTCAGTAATACTGTTTCCTACGCAGGCCAATTTTACAGGACCGGCAGAACAAATAGACATCCCAGCAAGTCCCATCAGGAAAACAAACAAAAAAGATATTTTCTTCATCATGTAACAATAATATTTCATACTACATTAAACATCAATCAATCAATCTATCAATCTATCAACATACAACCCAAAATCACTAAATCACCTACATTTGCAAGATTTCGCCCAAATACTTTCGGCAACTATTCATCACCTATGTCCAATATCAAAATAGACCTCTTTCTGGAATGTTTGCTTGATACATTGATGGTTGTTTTTATCCAGGGTGCTTAATGGTTACTACTTTCACCTATAAACAGCCCATAAACTATAGTAAAATTACAAAAAATCATAACACGCACAAAAAGGATTGACTACATGCACTATATGCAGAATATTATACATATGTATATGCATAACAGCATAAGAAGTTCTGTACCTAAAGTTAAATGCAAAGAATACCTGTCAATATGACAACTTGTTCATATCAACCGTGAGGCCAATTGAAATAGTAGATTCTGCAAACATTCATAAACAACAAACTACGAAAAACAACATACTACGGGAAATAACAGACTACGGAAATAACAGACACTACGCAGGGCACCAGTAAGGCATTTTGCTTTTGTGAAAACACCATATCAAAATTCAAATAAGAATTCACTCAACATATTATTTATACATTCAAACCTCCTGAAAAAGTATGATATTTCGTTTTTAACACTAACACAGGCCTCTGCGATGGGGTATTTCTCAATATTTGGAGTATTTCAAGTAGGTTCTACATTTAGAAACGTACCATCTATTAATGTATTATCCATAAATGTATCCATAATTTATTATCCATATCTAAAGGTAAAATACAGGACAAAATATTTGCAATGACAGAAAGAAAAAAAATACATTGAAAAAAGAAGGATTTTCAATAACTTTGGATAATAAAAAATGCCTTTGCCAGGTTCCTTATCTTTTTGAAGTTGTATGCATACAAGAGCCGATTTATTATCCGGACTCCTTTAAAATACAATAACGACGGCAGATATGGTAAACAGGGAATCAAAATGGCATAACACAAAGAAATTTAATTTTAAATCAAATGGAAAACATATCTAGAAGAAGCTTTCTTAAGACTGCAGGATTGGCAACTGCCGGTGTAATGGCAGGAATGGCTGATACAAAAGGCATGACCAATATGAGTACAGAGCAGAAGCAAAGCGTTAAAAGTGGGGAAAAGGTAAAACTTGCATGCATTGGTATAGGTAACCGAGGTGCCCAGGTAATTGACGAAATTACAAAAACAGGACTATGTGAAATAGTAGCTTTATGCGACGTTGACCTTAAAAGAAAGGATTGCCAGGAAACTATAGCAAAATTTCCAAAAGCAAAACTATTTACGGATTTCAGAAAGTTATTCTCTGAATATGGAAATAATTTCGAGGCAGTAACAGTTGCCATTCCTGACTTTGCCCACTTTGCAGTATGTATGCTTGCAATTTCAGAAGGTAAACATGTTTACGTGGAAAAACCAATGGCCCGCACATTCACTGAATGTGAACTTATGATGGACATTGCAAGACGTCATCCGGAAGTCGTAACCCAGGTCGGAAATCAAGGACACTCTGAGGCAAACTATTTCCAGTTCAAGGCATGGAAAGATGCAGGTATCATCAAGGATGTATATGCAATTACAGCCCATTTCAACAACTGGAGAAGATGGTATCCATATGATCCTTCAACCACCAGATTCCCTGAAGCACAACCTATTCCAGACGGAATGGATTATGAGACATGGTTGATGACAGCCATGCATCATGACTTCAATGACAAATACCATCCAGGTAACTGGAGAGGATGGTATGACTTCGGTATGGGAGCAATAGGTGACTGGGGCGCACATATCCTGGACACCTGCCACCAGTTCCTGGAACTGGGACTTCCTTATGAAGTCAATCCAATTAGAGTTGACGGACATAACGATTTCTTCTTCCCTAAGGAAACTACAGTTCTATATAGATTTGCAAGCAGAAATGGTATGCCTCCTGTAGATGTTACCTGGTACGACGGAGAAAACAACATTCCACCGATTCCAGTTGGATATGGCAAAACGACCAACGGACAGACCGACATTCCGCCGACTTCTGTTTCCGGACTATACAAACCATCATCTTTGGATGCCGGGAAGATTATCTATAGTAAAGAATTGACATTTAGAGGTGGATCACATGGCTCAACACTTCAAATAATTCCGGAAGAAGTTGCAAAGGAAATGGCAGGCAAACTTCCAGAAGTTCCTGAGTCTCCATCAAATCACTATGCTAACTTCCTACTTGCATGTATGGGTAAGGAAGAGACACGTTCACCGTTCGCTGTATTCGGTCCAATGTGCCAGATGTTCTGTCTTGGTGTCATTGCAACACGTCTTAAGAGCAAGGTTATTTTTGATCACGTATCAAAGACTATTACAAATGACAAATTTGCAAATGCCCTTCTGACTGGAATGCCTCCAAGAAAAGGCTGGGAAGAATACTACAAACTATAATCCCTGCACAATTAAAAATGGTCATAAGACAATTGTAAATAAATAAGCAGTAGCATTTTAGCCCGTAATCCTGTATTTCAACAAACCAATATTTCATGAAATAATCATGAAACAGTACAATAAAATAAACTGAAATACAAAGACCACCAGATGGGAGCATCACGGCTGATATAGCTGATAAAGCTGATATAGTTGATATAATAGTGCTGCAAACAAAAATTGCAATATAAAAATGGCTCCAGAACAATTCTGGAGCCATTTTTATATCAACAGTTAAACTGCCCTATCCACCAAATTGCACAATAAACAAGAATAAAAACAAGATATAAACAAGAAATCAAAAAAAGCGGATGTTTGCATTTTTTTTAGTAACTTTGACGATTGAAGCGCGTTTACGAAAAATATTTGCCTTACACGCGTGGATTTGTATTTATTAACAAGAGATTATATGCGAAATTTAACGTACATACTTGTCTTTTTTGTAATCTTTACTGTGTTTTTTTCATGTAAAAAGGACGAAAGTACTGCTGATAATGATATTTCTATCCTTTATAAGACAAAGAGTATCAATAAGCTTGATGATGATTCATTAGCGACTATCTCCTTTACAGCTTACACTGACTGGTATGCAACTATTGATACACTATATGAAGATTGGTTGTCAGTTGATATTACTTCTGGCGTTGCCGGTCATTATGAAATGACTGTATACATTGAGGAAAACGAAACATACGAACAAAGAAAGGGTTATGTAATAATTCATGGTACGAATAATCAGAATTCCGCAGCAATAATTCAGTCAGGCAAACAGGTTATTGAATTCAGAGATGAAAAATTCGAAACATATTGCCTTGACAACTTTGACGAGGACGAAAGCGGATTTTTGACAACATCCGAAGCCCATAAAGCAAAAAAGCTGGAATGTTCATCCCTTGGGATCAATGATTTCTATGGAATCGAATTCTTCAAGAATGCAACTGAGATGAATCTTTCAAACAACAATCCTATTACGCTTTCACTTGCAAAGTGTATTAGTCTTGAGAAGTTGAATGTCAGCAACTGCAATAATCTTGGAGGTCTGGAACTTGGAGATGAACTTCTCGATTTAACAGAAATAGATTGTAATTCATGTAATCTGGCAAGTCTTGTTGTTGACAGTTGTGACCTTTTAACCAATATTGATTGTAGCAACAACGATTTGACTTCATTGAAGTTGACTGAAAATAAGAATCTTCAGAATCTTAAATGTACAGGGAATATGAATCTTACAACTATTTTCGTTGAAGAGAATCAGATAATTCCTAATGTCCAGAAAGATGAATTCACACAGTTTGTAGAGCCGTCAAAGGTTATCAATATTCCTGATGCAACATTCAAGAGCTATCTTTTAGAACAGTTCGACAAGAACAGGGACAAGGAAATTTCTGTTGAAGAAGCGATGGATGCGAAAGAAATAAGATGTTTTGGTACACCAAATACACCGAAGAACATCATGTCACTTGAAGGCATACAATATTTCCCAAATATTGAGTATATCGATTGCAGCTACACTATGGTTGATAATATAGATTTATCTTCAAATTCCAGATTAAAGAACATCTACTGTTACTCAACACCTGCAGAAAATTTGAACATCAGTGCATTCTCACCACTTATTGAATTGAATTGCTCTGACAGCAAGAATCTGACATCATTGTCACTTAACAAGAATAACCATCTGGAGACATTGACTGCAAGCAACTGCAATCTGTCCACAATAGATTTTGATTATTGTTCATCTCTTTCAGTAATAGACATCAAATACAACAAAATCGATCGCATCAACTTCCAGAACAACGTAGGATTGAATTACATTGACTGTTCTCATAACTTAATAGAGTCACTCAGTATCCGCAACTGCGATTCTCTTGTATTTGTACTATGTAACAACAACAAAATAAGCAATCTCGATATTGACGAAGAGATGATTTATGACTTAAACTGCAGCAACAACATGATTTCAGGGGAACTTGACCTTTCGAAATTCGAGAAGATTCATACAATAATCTGCGATACAAATGAGATAACAGGCATCGTATTAGCCGATTCCAGTTTCATTGCCACTGTTTCAGCAAACTGCAATAAGATAACAAGTCTAGATCTATCAAACAGGTACACACTAAGGTATATTTATGCTGAGAACAACCTGATGGAATCAATCAACACTGCAGGTTGTCCAAAGATTGAAAAGATATACCTGACAAGCAACAAACTTAAGGGCACAGTAAGTTTCAAGGAGAACAGACAGTTAAACCATATTCTAGTTGAGGACAATCCGGATCTTGAAACCATCATAGCCCCTAAAGGCGTCACCCCTCTTGAAATCAGAAAGGATGACCACACCCAAATAGAATACCAATAGGACTACGCAAATACAAAAAGAAGATACAACAAAAAAAAGATACAACACAATATAAATACCCTCTATAAACATCATAAGAGACCACAAAAACACCATAAAAGAGCACAATAACACTCTACAAGAGGGCACACAGAAAACAAAAAACACCATAAAAAAAATTACTGAAACATCCATAAAAGATGTAACAGTAATTTCAAGAAAGTGTTAAAAACAATAGCAAAAACAAATACAAATACAAATACAAATACAAATACAAATACAAATACAAAAAAAAATAAAAGATAGTATCCAAGCCCAATCGAGCAAATGATACTACCTAAAGCCAAGGAGAGGTGCAGGAGTGGCTTAACTGGATCGCCTGGAAAGCGTGTAAACTCCAAAAGGGTTTCGGGGGTTCGAATCCCCCCCTCTCCGCAAGATTACCATCAACTCCAAACGAATAGAAATAAGTCAAAGAAAGATATTAGCAGATATAGACTAACAATCACGCATTATGTATGTCTAGCAAAAACCAACTAATCCTAGGTGGTGATAATATAATAAAAGACAACCGACATGAAAGGGATCAAAAACTTTTTATCATCTATTTTCCAGAACAATAGTGAAAATAAACAAGCCTTCAAAAGTTGTATTTCAAATGTAAATCTTGAACTGAAAAATTTACTAAGTAATGTTCAAGACAAAAACAGCTTCAACTACGAAGACTTTAAGGATTTCACCAGAGCTGTTGATGAACTGAAAAAGGTCATCAAGCTCCAGAAAAACAATGATAAGGAGCTTGCCGCCATTCAGGAAGTCAATCATCTATTTGACGAATTCTTCGTCAACCTAACAAGTGCATCAGAGCAAGCCCGTCTACTTGGTTCACCAGTCCTTTCCGACAAAGTCAACGAATCCTACCGCAGACTCACTGCCTGTTTCACCTCCGCCTTCCCCGAATAATTCAAATTATATTTTTCATCCATTAGCTCGGCAAAAGCAACCAGTCGAGTCTTGCCTGAGAATATTTACTTTATCGGACGCTTACCTTTATCGGACGGTATAACGCTCCGCGATAGGGGTG
>DCHP01000069.1 GCA_002315675.1 Rikenellaceae bacterium UBA1749
TACCAAGTTATTTTTTTACCATTACATAGTGCAAAAATAAGTAAAATAAGCAATTATGCCAAGACAGGTCATATATGGAAGTATTATTGAAAGGTTTTTCGTAGTTTTGTGGAGTATGAAAAAAACAGTACTTGCGATATTTCTTTTGCTGCTCGGCATGCTCTTTCCCTCATTTTCACAGGATTATGAGGCGGTACCATGCAGCTATGTATCAAGGCATCTCAATGACACCCTCAGCATCGGAAACACCATCATCTCCGCCAGGATATGGTGCGAGAAAAGTGGTCTCTACCTGCAACTTGACTCAGCGACAGCAAAAATAGAGGTTACACCATGCGTCTGGGATTTCAATTACAGGGAAGTTCTGGACTACAACAACGGAACTGTTACCATAGAAAACACATATGTAAAGTTCAGGATTTTTACCCAGGAAGGAAGTCCTGCTATCTGGATTCGTGGAGAGGGCAAGACTCCACTAAGCATAGCATTCATCAAGACCGGAGTTAGGTGGCCATACCAGCTGGATTCCAGCGGACTTTCAGACGGACCGGAAAAGAACTTTACAATAAGGATATCACTTGGTGATATTCAGTACATGAATTATAGGAAAGCATACAATCAGAACCGTTTGTACTGGAATGAGCTATGGCTGCGCAGCTACATAAAAATCGAAGGCCGGGATTCTACAATTTCCAACAGATATAATCTTCAGAGGTGGAAATATGCAACTCAGACCGAAGTTCAGGAAGACATCCTGCCAGCAATAAAGGCAGGAGACTGGGATATTTTCAAAAGCAGGATATCAAAGGCTGAACAAAATCCAATGACGCTTGCGCTTATGATGAAATATTTCAGGCAAAGCTGCGATGAGACCTATCTGCATTCCACCATAGTACCTCTTGCCCAGAAATTACTGGTTGATAGCGTGGCAGGAGCATCAGACGATAGGGAAAACGCAGAACTTGTGCAATTCATTTGCAGATGTTTCATGGAACTTCCATATGGGATCATGATACCAAACGACCTGTATAGTGTTGTCTTGGATCTATGCCGGCCCACTGACCATAATATAAAGGAGCCTGCACCATTAAACGACGAGAACTCACTTCAGAGCATGATTCTAAGTGATTCGTTTCCACGTGAATGGAACCTGAGATTCAGATTATGGGATAAAGGCAACATCTGCCTAAAAGGTGAATTCATTGACGGACGCTGGAAAAGAAAACCGAGAAAAACCACCGGACGTGATTTCTTCTTATAGTTCACGATATATATTTCTGCGCCCGGAGTTCCATACCTGATTTTCAATCAAATGCCTTATTAGCATAATGATGTAATGCTTTCAATACAACATCAGTACAAACAGCAGTAGACATACGATAGGCCACTCTAAAATTTCTTCCTGTAGTTCAAAGGGGAGACGCCGTGGGCCTTTTTGAAGAATTTTCCGAATGAGGACTGATCCGAAAATCCAAGTTCCTGGGCAATCTGCTGAATGGATATTTTTGGTGTCCTCAGCATAACTATTGCTTCAGTTACTATCATATCCGAAATTACCTTGCTTGCACTTACACCAAGAAGAGTTCTGGTGGATTTTGTAAGATACTGCGCAGAAATGCAAAGTTTATCAGCATAGAACGATACTGAATGTTCCTTCTTGTAGTTAGCGTATAGAAGGTTTGAAAAATCCTGAATAATATCCCTTTTTCTGTCATTCTTGGGCTTTGATGTTCCGATGTACTTGGGAATGATGATATTCATAAGTTCCATCAGAAATGCCACTACAGAGACATAGAGTATTTGGACACGCAGTTCTGCATTTGTACGATATATGTTTTCTTCCACCTTGTCCAGCATTTCCATGGCAAGTTCCTTTTCTTCCGAACTAAGATGAAGTGCAGGTTTGTCCCTCATTGCTATGACATTTGTAATGGGCATCATCTGGGGCCCATTGGCTTCCGATGTTCGGTATGGTATGAGTCTTGAGATGAATTTACGGGAAAGTATCAGGCAATCTGCCGAAAAGTCCCTGTTGATTTTAATATGACCGATCTTGTTGAACTTGCCGATAATGACAATATTATTATCCTTATAGTTTACGTGGTGACTTTTGTAGTCTATTTCCGTTTCTGCAGAGCCGCTTCTTACCAGTATGATAATTGCCATTTTTGCCAACTGGTCGAACATTGCACCTGCCAGATTCACATTTTGCATATTGGAGTCAATGTGTGTTACAAGAACACCATCACCATTTATAAGAATATTATTTGCTTCATCAATAGTTAACATACGGCAAATCTAAACAATATTTGCAAAAAACGATACTAAATAAATAATAGAATCACACATGTTTGTGCGAAAATCAACAAATAGCATAAATACGAATTACTTCCACATCATTGGATCAAATAGAATTTTGTATCGATTTGGACCAATTTTGACTAATATTGCTATTGTTCTTTAATCATATTTGTATTTCCTTTGCATCGGTAAATTTAGGAACTGAAAAAAAATGACAAAACTTAGAATTACGTTATTGACAGCAGTGGCACTGACAATCATGCCGTTTACTGCCAAATCACAGACTAATGACACGATAAGCCTTTCACTGGATGATTGCCTGGAAATTGCCCTTTCCGAGAATCTCAGTGTAAAGATCGCTGACCAAGAAATCGAGAAACAATCCTATTCAAGGAAAAGCACATATTCATCACTATACCCTCAGATTGACATTAATGGCGGATACCAGAGAACCCTGAAAAAACAGGTTATGAGTATGGAACAGAACGGGCAGCAGATATCAGTTACCGTTGGTAGAAACAACAATTGGAGCGGTACACTCGGAGCATCCATGCCACTTGTAAACTCACAGCTCTGGAAAACACTTCAGATTTCAGACCTTGACATTGATCTTGCTGTTGAAAAGTCACGCGGTTCAAGGCTTGATATGATAAACGTCGTAACAGAATGTTACTACACTGTTCTCCTTTCAGTAAAATCATGTGAAATTCTTACAATCGCCCTTAACAATGCGAAAGAGAATTATGAAAATGTAAAGCACAGATATGAACTAGGCCTTTCATCAGAATATGACATGATTCGTTCAAATGTTGAAGTCTCAAGTTTCGAACCACAGGTCTTCAGCGCCCAGAATGCTATTGAACTTGCAAAATGGCAATTGAAGGCAGTAATTGGAATGGACCTTGACAAGCCTATCAAATGCAAGGGAGACCTGGAAGAATACAAATCTATTATTCATAGTGAAATCGAACAGGATTTCTCTCTTGAGAACAATACAACCATGCGTCAGTTTGACATCCAGCTGGATCAGATGGCAAAGACCGTACAACTCTACAAACGGGCATATATTCCGACACTGTCTCTACAATACCAGTACCAGATATACGCAATGGAGAATTATTACGATTTTGCAAATTATAATTGGATACCATATTCAACAGCCGCACTTGGACTGAATATTCCAATCTTCTCCGGTATGAAAAAAATGAACGACATACGCAAGACCAAGGTTCAGGAGAACCAGTTGAAGATTCAGAAGGAAGATACCCAGCGCGAATTGTATGTGGCTGCAAAACAGATTATTTCAACAATGGAAACAAATGTAAAGAAATATGATGCAGCAAACGCAACCGTTGACCAGGCTATCCGCGGTTATGAAATATCCAAGAAAAGATATGACACGGGAAAAGGAACAATCCTTGAAGTAAATGACTCACGTCTTGCAGCCATTGAAGCTCGTCTTAACCTTGACGAGGCTATTTACAACTACCTTGTCGCCAAGGCGTCACTTGACAAGATCATTGGTTCCGCCATTGAATAATACAAATTACTATCATAGCCACTTTTGACAATCATGATAAAAATACAATACATAAATATGAAAAAGATATTAAAGTACGTTCCGTTTGTACTTGCAGGAACTTTGATTTCATGCGGTTCCTCCACTGAGGCAACCAAACAGGTCCAGAACGCTGACACTACTGTAACAGTTGAAGCAACAAAAGTATTCAAGGAAAGTGTTGAGCAGATCAACTCATTCACCGCTACTGTCGAGGCCAAAACAGTCAATAATATAAGTCCTAACATGAATATCCGTATAAGCAAAATCAATGTTGAAGTCGGTGATCACGTAAGGAAAGGTCAGACACTGGTTGTTATGGATCTTGCAAACCTGGAACAGAGAAGGTACCAGATGGTAAATGACTCACTGGAATTTGAACGTATTGACGAACTATACAAAGTTGGAGGCGTTTCCAAATCTGACAGGGACAAGATGAAGCTGGCATTCGATATTTCAAAGACAACATTCAACAACCTGAATGAAAATACCCGTCTTCTAAGTCCTATCGATGGTATTGTCACTGCAAGGAACTATGATAACGGAGATATGTACAAGGTCGATCCTATCATAGTCATCGAACAGATCAAGCCTGTCAAACTGATGGTAAATGTTTCCGAAGCACTTTTCAAGGACATCAAGACCGGCATGCTTGTCGACATTACTCTTGACGTATACGGAGAAGAAAAATTCCTTGGAAAGGTTGTCCTTATCCACCCTACAGTCAACAGTCAGACTCACACTTTCCAGGCTGAAATCAATATTGAAAACCAGGACGAAAGAGTACGTCCAGGTATGTTTGCCAGGGTTTCAATGGTCTCTTCAGTTCAGAACCACGTAGTAGTCCCAGACCAGTCCATCCAGAAACTTACAGGTTCCGGCGACCGTTATGTGTATGTCGAGGAAGAGGGAAGAGCTGTCATCAAGAAAGTAGTTCTTGGCAGACGTATGGGAAACAGATATGAGATAATGTCTGGACTTGAAGATGGGGACATTGTAATTACAACTGCTCAAAATCGTCTTCAGAACGGGAAACAAGTCAACGTAAAATTAACTGAAAACTAATTATGAGTCTATATCAATCATCAGTAAACAAACCGGTAACAACAATATTGATATTTGTTGCTATTGCCATACTTGGTCTGTTCTCACTGATAAAGCTTCCCGTCAATCTGATTCCAGACATTGATACCAATACCATCATGGTAATGACATCATATGCAGGAGCTTCAGCAGAAGATATTGAGAACAACGTAACAAAACCACTTGAGAGTATTCTAAATGGTGTAAGTGACCTTAAACATATCACATCTCAGTCAAAGGAAAACATTTCAATAGTAACTCTGGAATTCAATTACGGAGAGGATATTGATATCCTTACTAATGACGTCAGGGACAAATTGGACATGTTAACTACCCTTCCTGATGAATGCGGAAATCCTATCATCTTCAAGTTCGGTGCTGACGATATTCCTATTATCATGCTTTCTGCAACTGCAAATGAAAGTATGACAGGTCTCTACAAGATTCTGGATGATGGCGTTTCATCTCCGCTTGCCCGTATCAAGGGGGTCGGTGCCGTATCCATAATGGGTGCTCCGGAGAGGGAGATCCAGATATACTGCGACCCATACAAGCTGGAAGCATATAATCTGAGCATTGAACAGATAGCCCAAATTGTCGCCCAGGAGAATAGAAACCTGCCTGCAGGTAATATTGATATCGGATCCAACACTTATTCAATGCGTGTTGAACAGGAGTTCAATGATGCCAGCGAAATGCTGGATATAGTTGTGGGTCACAAAGATGGCGCTGCAGTCTATCTTCGTGATGTAGCAACTGTTGATGACAGATTACAGGAAAGATCTCAGGAATCCTTTACCAACAAGGTACAGGGAGCCATGATCGTTATCCAGAAGCAGTCCGGTGCCAACTCCGTGGAAATTGCGAACAAAATTCACGAGAAGCTTCCCAGTCTTCAGAAGAACCTGCCTTCAGACGTAAAACTTAATGTAATTGTAGATACATCCGAGAACATTGTCAACACTATCAATGCTTTGAAGGAAACAATCATCATTACATTCATCCTTGTAATGTTTGTCGTATTCGTCTTCCTTGGAAGATGGAGAGCAACATTCATCATTATCCTTTCTATTCCTATCGCACTTCTTGGATCATTCATATACCTGTTTGCATCAGGCAACACCCTGAATATCATTTCACTTAGTTCCCTGTCCATTGCAATCGGTATGGTAGTTGATGACGCCATCGTTGTTCTTGAAAATATCACAACTCACATTGAAAAAGGAAGCCGTCCTAAGCAGGCAGCAGTATTTGCTACAAGCGAGGTGTCCATTTCAGTTATCGCATCAACACTGACAATGCTGGCTGTATTCCTGCCTCTTACACTTATCACGGGTATGGCAGGTGTTCTGTTCCGTCAACTGGGATGGATTGTGAGCATTATCATGATTATTTCAACTACTGCGGCACTATCGCTTGTTCCAATGCTCTGCGCATATATGTTGAAACTAAATCCGAAACAGACAAAAATTCATAAAATACTGTTTACCCCTATTGACAAAGGACTGAATTCCTTAAGCAACGGTTACGGAAAGGCTGTTGACTGGGCTGCACGCCATAGAGGTACGACAGTTCTGATTGCCGCAGTCTTTTTCGCACTGACTCTTGTACTGACCCTTCCACATCTGAAGACAGAGTATTTCCCTACTCAGGATAATGCCCGTCTTTCTGTTACCATAGAACTTCCGGTGGGCACACGACAGGATATAACAAGGGATCTTGCTCTTGAACTTGCAGACAGAATCAGTTCTTCTGTTCCTGAAATCAGATGTCTGAACATTAGGGAAGGACAGGCAGACTCTGAGAACACCATTGCATCCATGCAGTCAAATGGTACTCACATTATTTCAATGAATATTTCCCTTATCAGTGTTACAAAACGAAAGAGAGGACTTATTGAAATCGGTGAAGTTGTCAGGGATATTTTAAGGGAATATTCCCAGATCAAGAAATTCAACGTAATAGAAGGTGGGCAATCCGGTGGTGTCGGTGGACAGAATGCAGTTCAGGTCGACATCTATGGTTACAGCTTTGAAAAAACTGATGCTGTCGCAGCGGACCTTGCAGCAAGACTTCGGAATGTACCTTCATGTACACAGGTAAATATTAGCCGTGATGAATATGCACCAGAATATCAGGTTGAATTTGACAGGGAGAAACTGGCACTTAATGGTCTTAATGTAACCACTGCTGCCCAGTATTTGAGAAACCGCATCAATGGTTCTATTGCATCATATTACAGGGAGGATGGTGAAGAGTATGACATACTTGTCAGATATGACAAAAAGTATCGTGAATCCATAGAGGATATCGAAAACATTACAATCTACAATTCCCTTGGACAGGGTATCAAAGTACGTGACCTTGGAATTGTCAAGGAGACACTTACTCCTCCTACTATCACCCGTAAGGACCGTGAACGTTACCTGACAGTGACAGGTATTGTTGCAAAGGGATATGCTATGAGTGACCTTGTCGAGGATGCCGAAAAAGAACTTAACCAGATGGATATTCCACTTGGAATAACATGGGAGTTCGGTGGTACTTATGAAGATCAGAAGGATTCATTCCGAGATCTTGTCATTCTGATGACCTTGGTTCTCATACTTGTATTCATCGTGATGGCTGCACAGTTTGAATCTTTGATTTCACCTTTTGTAATCATGTTCTCCGTTCCATTCGGGTTCTCCGGTGTATTCATCGGTCTGGTTTCAACCGGTTCGCCACTTGGAATCATGGGTATGATCGGTCTTCTGATGCTACTTGGTATAGTTGTTAAGAATGGTATCGTACTTATCGATTATACAATACTTTGCCGTGAAAGAGGCATGGGTATCATCAGATCAGTAACCGAAGCCGGACGTTCACGTCTCCGTCCTGTACTTATGACAACACTTACAACAGTTCTTGGTATGTTCCCTCTTGCATTCGGTACTGGTGAAGGTGCTGAAATGTGGAGATCGATGGGATTGACCATGATCTTCGGTCTGTCATTGTCAACACTTGTTACACTTATTCTTGTACCTGTCGTATATAGTATATTTTCAGGTGTCGGAGTACGGAAAGAACGTAAAAAGGAAATCAAGAAAATTAAAAGAGCCGCACTTATGGCTGCAAACAATTAATCAATGAGGAAAGATAAATGAAAGCAATATTCATATCATGTAGCCAGGCACATTTTGAAGATGCCAGAACTATCCTAAATCAAAATGGCGCACGTGGTTATACATTCTGGACTGAACTTGGCGGACAGGGTTCTGTAAATGGAGAACCTCATTACGGAGATCATACATGGCCACAATTAAATTCATCTATACTATCAATCGTCGAGGATCATCTGGTTGACAGAATACTTGACAAATTGCATAAACTTGATGAAAGTGCGCCGAAACAGGGACTCCGCGCATTTGTCTGGAATATAGAAAGGACGATATAACACTACGGAAGAAAGATAATTTTTTCATTTTGGGTCGGGTGGCTTGTCATCCGGCCCTTTTCTTATTTATTTTAAGTACATTTGCTAGAACACTTAAACAATAAAATGACTCAATATTGTACCAAATAGAAACTGATACCCAATTATGGGACATATATTATATCGTCCACAGCGATTACATTCCGTAAGTTCCCAAATAATGGGGTTGAGACGGTATGCTACAAATATTTAGGTAAAACATTAAGCATTCAAAAAAAATATTATTCATCATGATTAAAATCAGGTTTACAGGCAAACTACCTATCATCGCACTACTTTTGATTCAGTGTAGTGTGGTATTTGGCAGAGAATTTCCAAAGGACAAGGGAATGTTTCCATTTGTTATTTCACTCTGTGACAGGAGCAGTTCCATTGCAACTGATTTAAGCGGACTTCTGGATGCTCCTGCAGGAAAGTATGGTTTTGTCAGAGTGGAAGGGGATCATTTTGCAACAGACAAGGGAATTATCAGATTCAACGCAACAAACCTTACGGCAGGTGCAAACTTTCCAACTCATGAACATGCCGAAAGACTGGCCAGGAGACTGGCACGATTTGGAATCAATTGCGTCAGACTTCATTATATGGACCATAGTTACGGACCCGTATTTTTTGGAATGCCATCCGAACCTGGTATTTTCGCAAATGATGGTTCTGACCGCAATTTCGATTCTGTACTGCTTGACAGACTGGACTATCTGATTTCCAAGTTCAAGGAAAACGGCATATATGTAAATGTCAACCTCCATGTAGACCGTGGATACAAGTTATTCAATGAAGTCAATCCGACATATCAGGAGAAAGAGAAAGAATATGCAAAAGACCTGCTGACACACATCAACCCTTACACAGGCATGTCACTAGCTGAAGATCCATGCGTTGCGCAGATAGAGCTTGACAATGAGGATTCGCTATTCTCCCACTATTCAGGCGGTTCGTTCCTTTTGAACGGATGGCCAAAAAGAGAACAGCTGAGGGATAGTCTATCCTACGAAGATAAGGTTGCTTTTCTCAACAAGTTGGAGAAAATAGAAAAGGATCACTGGAAAAGCCTGTACGACTATCTTAAAAATGAAATAGGGATAAAGGTTCCTATAACATCCACCCAGACAGCATATTCATATCCATGGACTCTAACTGACATGGATTATTACGACAATCATGCATACTGGTGCCACCCTAGCCTTGGCATACATTGGAGTATCGATAACCTGCCTATGGTTAACAATCCTGACGGAGGTTCTCTTACAAGACTTGCAAGAAGACATCTGGCAGGAAAGCCATATACCATATCTGAAATCAACAACCCATATCCTATTTTCTACGGAGCCGAAGGACAACCGATGATTCACGCATTCGCGGCTTTTCAGGGATGGGATGGCGTATTTGCATATTCATGGTGCAACAGGCAAAATACAGAGCCCGAGATGGTTGATTACTTTTTCTCCTATGCAGCGCGCACGGATGCCATAGCCCATTTCATTTCATGTTCGGCAATGTTTCTTCGTGGAGATGTGAAGACTTCAGAAAATTGCCTTGAGCTACCTGTCAGCAGAGATGAATATCAGAAGGAATGGCTGAAACATTGCAACACACCATTTCCGACTCCTGAAAATGTCATTTCAAGATTGACAGATGGCAATATCAAGGCAGGAAGTTCCTTATTACACAGAACATCCATAAGGATGGATCCGGAGAAGATAGAGAAATTCCAGAAAGATTCAATCGGCACTACAAAAGTTTCAGACACAGGGGAAATCGAATGGAATCAGGATGACCCGAAAAAAGGAATATTTATTGTACGTACAGAAAACAGCAAATTTTTCACAGGTTTTCCTGACGGAAGAACAATTGATCTTGGTAGTGGAATAAAGTTAAAAGTTGGAAAGACAAAACTTGGATGGGCGACCATTTCACTTACAAGTATCAAAGCAAATGGTTTTGAAAGTGGAAGCACCACCCTACTTGCAGCTACAGGATTTACCCATAACAGCGGTGCAAGATTCAGCTCAGTCAAAGACAAGGATGGAAACCCTACTTCCAGGATATACTGCCGTGATCAGGACTGGGGACAAGCCCCTGTCATTACCGAAGGAATCAACGCCTGTATCGATTTACCTTCTTCACTGTCCAGCGAAAATGCTGAGTGCTGGGCTCTGGATGAAAAAGGTGAGCGTAAGTCAGAAGTGAGAATTCGGAAGCGGAAAGATAACTCTTCCTTCATTGAAATAAGCGAAAAGTATCAGACAATATGGTACGAGATTTCTGTCAGATAGAACATTGGCACAGTTATTGCATCAATAGTATTAAGTTGCTATTATTGAGTCCACTTGAAAAAGTCCCAAAATTGAGAAACACCCCAATACGGAGGCCTGTACCAATTGTAATAACGACATAATATACTTTCAAGCAGACTCTTGTATTGCTGATATTAAATCAATAGAAATTTAATTGAACTGAAATGATGAGACTTAATGTTGATAAATGGGTTGCCCGTAACGGATCAATAATTGAAGTAAGCTGGGATGCGACAGGAATGTCACGTCCTCAACTTATCATGAAAGTTGCCGGCAAGGAGACAATTATTGATGTTGACCTTGTAGGAAGCAAAAAATTCAGGTTGAACGGGACTTCTCATAGAAGGGACATTTCACTTTCTGCCATAGATGAAAAAGGGAAACAAAGACGTATAGACAGAAGTGTTTTCACATGGGGGAAGAGTAAAGACTCCAATGTCTATGACAGCTACACAAGGATATCACCGCTTGGAGAAAAACTGACATCATACGGACAAAGTGTCAAAAACATGTGGGAAAGATTCCCAAGAGAGAAGAGAAGACTATATATTATCTTGATTCTTTTGATGACAAGTCTTACATTTGTATCGGGTCATATTGAGCTGGCCAAGACCTGTATCATTGCCTCTATGGCCTACATTCTCTATATACTTATCAAAAGATAGAGATTGATATACATGCTATCACTAACTTATAATTTAAATTTTCTGATTTAGAGTTCGATATACTATTTCTACCAAATGGGAGCAAACAAATGGATAGGAGGTATCCTTGGATTTATAGGGGGAGGACCGATTGGAGCACTTGCAGGTTTTCTTTTCGGGTCTGCCTTCGATTTTCTTTCTGATAGTTCAAACTCAGTTTCAGGCACTACAGACAAGGAAGAGAGAAACAGGTTCCTGTTTTCACTGATGCTTCTTTCGGCAGATGTAATACAATCTGACGGAAAAATCATGCACAGTGAAATGGAATACGTCAGACAATTCCTCAGACAGAACTTTGGCGAAACCGCAGTTACAGAGGGCGAAAGTCATATTCTTAGGATTTTTGAATGGAGAAAAAAGGTCGGAGAATCAACATGGAAGGCCAAAATCACCGAATGTTGCTCACAGCTCTGCAGGGTAATGCCATCAGGTCAGAGAATTCAACTGATGAATTATCTGGTTGAAATTGCCAAAGTCGACAAAAGCATCTCATCCAATGAGAAAGATACTCTCTATCGTATAGCAACTCAGCTGGGGCTTGGTTCAAAGGTTGTAGACCAGATGATTGGACTTGGCGGCGATAGTCTTGATGATGCATACAGAGTACTAGGTGTCACAAAGGATTCAACAGATGAAGAGGTCAGGAAAGCATATAAACAGATGGCCCTGAAATACCATCCAGACCATGTCACCAGTCTTGGAGAAGACATAAGAAAGGCTGCAGAGGAAAAATTCAAGGAAGTAAACCAGGCCAAGGATAGAATTTACAAATCCAGAGGTATGAAATAGAGTCAAAGTTTCGTAACTTTGGACTTATATATATTTTCTGCATATGAAGAAAGTACTACTTATAAACGGATCACCGCATGAGTTCGGAAATACATTCCATGCACTTGACCAGATTGCAAAAACTCTTAAGGAATGCAATGTAGACAGTGAAATAGCATGGATTGGCACCAAGCCGGTGCGCGGATGCATAGCATGCGGAATGTGCAAGGGTCTTGGCACATGCGCTTTTTCCGAAGAACTCTATGTCAGACTGAAAGCCTCTGCAGAAAAATGCGATGGTCTCATCGTAGGTTCTCCTGTATATTACGGAGGTCCTAACGGTTCCCTGTGTGCCATACTTGACAGACTTTTCTATTCCTCAGCAAGACTTCTGACATTCAAGCCTGCTGCCTCAATTGCAGTATGCAGAAGAGGTGGCGCTAGTGCGACGTTTGACCGTTTGAACAAATACTTTACCATAAACTGCATGCCAATCGTATCATCCCAGTACTGGAACAGTGTTCACGGCAAAACTGCCGGTGATGCAGAAAAAGACCTTGAAGGGATGCAGACAATGCGCACATTAGCCAGAAACATGGCATGGATCCTTGAGAAGCTTGACAGGGAGACGCATCCTGAACGGGAGGAATCCATTCAAACCAGTTTCATCCGATAATGCCCGAAGAAGAAAAGTACATATCCCTATATCAACTGACCAAGAAGATAGAGTCTGCCCTGAAGGATCCAGATCTAAGCTTCAAGTGGGTTACGTTTGAAATCAAGTCATTAAATGTAAATCAAAGCAACGGACATTGCTACCTGGAACTTATAGAGAAAGCTCCAAACGGTACGACAATTGCATCCGCAAGGGGTACGATATGGAGCAGCATATACTTCAAGATCAGGAATAAGTTTACAAAAGTTACCGGAATGGAACTTCAGAAAGGTATGAAGGTTCTGGCTCTGGTATCTGTAAGTTTTCATAGCCTGTATGGAATTTCAATCAACATTTCGGATATCGATCCTGCCTTTACCCTCGGTGAAAGTGAGCGTATAAGAAGGGAAACTATAGAAAAGTTACATTCAGATGGAGTCTGGGACATGAATAGATTGTTACAGATGCCTCTTGTTATACAGAAAATAGCTGTTGTAAGTTCTCCAACAGCAGCTGGCTACGGGGATTTCTGCAGACAGATAGAAGAATCTGGCTTGAAAATGGAAATCACCCTTTTTGAAAGTCTGATGCAGGGGAATCAGGCTGAGGATTCCATCATGAATTCCCTTGAGGAGATATCAAACCATGCAGATGAATTTGACGCCATAGTTATTATCCGTGGAGGTGGAGCTTCAGGAGACCTTGACTGTTTTGATGGCTATCTTGTATGTTCTGCAATTGCTCAGATGCCACTTCCGGTGATAACAGGAATTGGCCATGACAGAGATGTCTCAATTGCTGACATGGTTGCAGCCAATGCACTGAAAACTCCTACTGCAGTAGCTGCCTGGATAATCGGCCTGTCATCTGAATTTCTAAGCAGAATGGAGAGGATTACATCTGAAATAGTCAACAAGGTTCAAAATACACTCCTTGGACTATGGAATGACTATGAAATGAATTGCAGTCTACTGAGGCACAGGACAGAAGGCATACTATCATCTAGGAACCTTCAGATTTCTGAAGTAAGGAATATGCTCAGCAGGATTACGACATCCGTTTCACTGAAAGAACAGTCCAGAATATCACGTGAGGAAGAAATCCTCCGGCAAGGTACAATCAAGCTGTTTTCCGAAAAGAGTTCCGCGTTGGATTTTGCCAAGCAGAATCTTGCAATACGCTGGAAAATGAGAAGCGAAAAGGCAAACAACGATATTATGTCCAGGATGCAGCTTCTTCAGTCTGTTACTTCTACAAGATGCGAAAAATTCCTTTCCGTTACAGATAGACTACTTGCTGAACTGAAAAGCATAATTAAACTTAAAACAGACAGGGAAGAGATGAAAATTTCATCTCTGAAGGACAAAATTGCTGTACGCACCCTTACGGTTCTGAAAAACCGTAGCGAGAGGAATTCTGCACTTTTACAACTTGTAGAGTCACACGACCCAAGAAATGTTCTTCAGAGAGGATACGCCATGGTACGTCTGAATGGAACAGTAATTGCAGACACGACCCATCTGTCAGTTGGCGACAGGTTGGACATAATCCTCCGAGACGGAGAAATCAATACCGAGATTAAAAATATAAATAAATAAATTGTTATGGAAAACAAGAAACTGTCATACAACGAAGCCATGAGGGAAGTCGAGAATATTCTTTCCGAAATAAACTCCGAACAGGTTGATGTTGATACATTGAGTGAAAAGGTTGAACGTGCTAGCGAACTACTGAAGATGTGCAAGGAAAAACTTGCCAAGGCTCAGGAGAAGGTCGACAAGGTCCTTGCCCAATAAGTCAAGTGGTTAACAGAGACATACGGGAAATCAAAACTGATGCCCAGTCATAATCATAAACTATAATCAATAGAACTGATGACAACTGGAAAAGTAATCTGTGATACTGATAATGACTGAAAAAAGTGGTTGATTTTGGCAGGTGGTTGGTTTAATTGTGGTTGAATCAATTCATCAATTTACTGAAGATACGGCTGTAAAAGACTGTAAGCCTATTATTTGAAAAGAAATATAAAAAAACTATAAACAACAAACAACAAAAACTAATATCATGAATAACATAGCACTGAAATTCATGCCCTCACGCGAGGAGAAACCACGCAAAAAAGGTGTAGCAATGATAATGGACAAAGGTCTAAACTGTTATGAGGCTGAAGGAATGGCCGAAACTGCAGGACACCTTATTGATTTTGTCAAACTTGGATTCGGGACAAGCGTTTTCACTAATAGCCTTAAAAAGAAAGTTGATATTTACCATTCACATGATATCAAGGTTTACCTTGGAGGAACCCTTCTTGAAGCATGTTTCATCCGTGGTCAGATTTCAGATTATGAGAAACTTGTCGAGAAACTTGGCTTGAAGGCAGTTGAGATTTCAGATGGTTCAATGATTATGAGTCATGATGAAAAATGTGAACTTATATCCCATTTCAGCAAGAAATACCAGGTCCTTTCAGAGGTTGGTTCAAAAGTTGCAGGAAAGGAAATTCCAACTTCCGAATGGATTAATATGATGAGCAAGGAACTTTCAGCCGGAAGTTCATACGCTATCGCGGAAGCACGTGAAGCTGGAAATACCGGTATCTATAATAAGGATGGCTCGGTAAATGAATCCATGATACGTGAGATTGCAAATGTCGTACCACTTGAGAAGATAATGTGGGAAGCACCCCAAAAAGCCCAGCAGGTATGGTTCGTAAAGAATTTCGGTGCAGAAGTCAATCTTGGAAACATTCCATCAAATGAAGTTATTGCTCTGGAAACCATAAGATGTGGCCTTCGTGGAGATACATTCGGTGTTTACCTTCCAGAAGAGCTGAAAGCAAAGGTTCAGAAATAAAGCCGGACAGATATATATGGCGAATAATATTGTCAGAAAGAGTTATGACTGGGTGCTAAGCTGGGCTGAAAGCAGATATGCTTCAGCAGCCCTGTTTATCCTTGCATTTGCTGAGTCCAGTTTTTTCCCTATTCCACCAGATGTCCTGCTGATTGCCCTATGCCTTGGAAATGTTGGAAAATCAATGAAATATGCCTTGATTTGTCTTGTCGGATCCATAATGGGGGCAATACTCGGCTATTATATTGGATTTGGATTATGGGAAGTAATGAAAGGATGGTTCATCCCTTCAATTTTCTCTCAGGGAGGATTCGATAATGTGGGAGCTATGTACGACAAGTGGAATTTCTGGGCTGTATTTACAGCTGGTTGTACACCTATTCCGTATAAGATTTTCACTATTGCGGCCGGAGTCTTCAATATCAACTTCTGGATGTTTATCCTGGGATCGATTGTAGGAAGAGGTTTCAGGTTCTTCCTGGTTGCCGGACTGATTTACAAGTTTGGTTCTCCAATCAAGGGTTTTATTGACAGATATTTCAACCTCGTTGTAACTCTCTTTACTATTATATTAATTGGTAGTTTCGTTCTTGTTAAATACATATTCTGATGCATTTCGGTTTATTAGGTTTCCCTCTTGGACATTCATTCTCAGTAAAATTCTTCAAAGAGAAGTTTTCAGGAGAAAAGATCTTTGAGGGCTGGACATACGATAATTTTGAAAGGGAAGACGTCGGACTATTCTTCAAAAAAGAAGCATCAACCCTTGACGGATTCAATGTCACTATCCCCCATAAAAGAAATGTCCTGCCATTTCTTGACTCTATTTCAGATGAAGCAAAGAAAATAGGTGCTGTCAACTGCATAAAGAACCAGGATGGCAGATTCATCGGTTTCAATACTGACGCATTCGGATTTGAACAGTCGCTGAAATCATTCCTCAAGGAAGGAAATTGTTCAGCAGGAAAATCCATTCCTGATTATGCACTTATACTCGGAAGCGGAGGTGCATCACGGGCAGTCAGATACGTACTTCATAAAATGGGAATAGAGTATGATATCGTATCAAGAAGTGGTGACATCAACTATGAGAACCTTGATGAAAGATTAAAGAGAGCCGGACTTGTTGTCAATACCACCCCACTTGGGACGTTTCCTAAAACTGAAGGTAAACCCGATCTTAATTACGACCTGCTGACTGAAGAAAAGTTTTTGTATGATCTGGTATACAACCCGCCTCTTACATCATTTCTGAAAGAAGGAGAAAAAAGAGGATGCAAAATCAAATCAGGTACTGACATGTTGCATTTACAAGCTGAAAAAAGTTTAGAGATATGGACTTCATAACCATCGATATTATTGACATCATTGACATTACGATTGTTGCGTTTATAATCTGGCAGATCTACAGACTTCTGAAAGGGACTGCCGCAATGACAATATTCCTGGGCATAGTGCTTCTTTATGCTATCTGGATAATTGTAAGGGTAATGCATATGGAACTTATGAGTGCAATAATGTCCCAGGTTCTGGGTGTCGGAGCACTTGCACTGATTGTTGTATTCCAGCAGGAAATACGTCATTATCTTCTTATGATAGGAAACAGACTTTCAAGGACATCAAACAAATTCCTGAGAAATCTCTTTTCATCAAATAAGGCAACAATAAGTTCAACATTATTGTCTGAAATAGTCAGTGCCATAATGGATATGTCATCGACAAAAACTGGGGCTCTAATTGTTTTCCAGAGAACATCGGACTTAAGTTCCATAAAGGAATCCGGAGATCTTATAAATTCCGAGATTTCATCAAGACTGATTGAGACTATTTTCTTCAAGAACACCCCACTCCATGATGGTGCCATGATAATATCATCTGGGAAAATCCAGTATGCAAGATGCGTACTTCCAGTCTCTGACAATCTCTCAATCCCTGCATCCCTTGGACTTAGACATCGTGCTGCCATAGGAGTGACAGAGCAGACAGACGCTTTCGCCCTCGTTGTATCAGAACAGACAGGAAGAGTGTCTGTTGTTGATAAAGGAGAAATTATGGTACTTCAGGCAGGAGACAATCTTTCTGAAATATTAACTAAAAAAATGTCTTGGTAGTCCCCGTTTTTTTGGGTATTTTTGTAGGATAATTTTATGAAAATTAAATAATTAATTAAAAATAATATGGCAAAGAAATTTATCACATGTGACGGAAACTATGCCGCTGCTCACGTAGCATACATGTTCAGTGAAGTATCGGCAATCTACCCTATCACTCCATCTTCGACTATGGCCGAACTTGTTGATGAATGGGCTGCTTCCGGAAAAAAGAATTTATTCGGCGAAACTGTTAAAGTTGTCGAAATGCAAAGTGAAGCCGGTGCTGCAGGAGCTGTTCATGGTTCACTACAGGCTGGTGCACTAACAACCACATATACAGCATCTCAGGGATTGCTTCTTATGATCCCTAACATGTATAAGATTGCAGGTGAATTGCTTCCAGGTGTTTTCCACGTCTCTGCACGTGCCCTAGCTGCTCAGAGTCTTTCCATCTTCGGTGACCACCAGGATATCATGGCTGTCCGCCAGACAGGTTTTGCAATGCTGGGTGCAGGTTCAGTACAGGAGGTTATGGATCTTGCAGCAGTTTCACATCTGACTGCAATCAAATCACGTATTCCATTTGTAAACTTCTTTGATGGGTTCCGTACTTCTCACGAAATCCAGAAAATTGAAGCACTGGATGCAGAAGATCTTCGTCCTCTACTTGACCAGAAGGCTCTTGATGAATTCCGTGCCCGTGCTCTGAATCCAAACAAACCTGTAACCAGGGGCACAGCACAGAACCCTGATATCTATTTCCAGACAAGGGAAGCATCTAATAAGTTCTATAACGCAGTTCCTGATATGGTCGCTGAATATATGTCTGAAATTTCAAAGATTACAGGACGTGATTACAAGCCATTCACTTACTATGGTGCAGAAGATGCTGAAAGAATAGTTATTGCAATGGGGTCAGCAACTGAAACTCTTCGCGAGGTTATTGACATGAAAGTCAAGAACGGAGAAAAGGTAGGTATGATTTCTGTCCATCTGTATCGCCCATTCTCAGCAAAATATCTGTTCAATGTTCTTCCAAAGAGTGTTAAGCGTATCTGCGTTCTTGACCGCACAAAGGAACCGGGAGCTGCAGGCGAACCTCTTTACTTGGATATTGTGGAGGCATTCTCAAATATTGAGAACAAACCGCTTATCATAGGTGGACGCTATGGTCTTTCTTCAAAGGACACAACCCCTGCTCAGATGATTGCAGTATTTGACAATCTGCTTCTTGATAAGCCAAAACACCAGTTTACAGTAGGTATCAATGACGACGTTACATTCACTTCCCTTCCAATAGGTCCTGAAGTAAGTGTTGCCAACGCTGGTACATACGAAGCACGTTTCATCGGTCTTGGTGCTGATGGTACAGTAGGTGCAAACAAGAATTCAATCAAGATTATCGGCGAAAATACAGACAAGTATTGCCAGGCATATTTCTCATACGATTCAAAGAAATCAGGCGGATACACTTCTTCTCACCTTCGTTTCGGTGATAAGCCGATCCGTTCTACATACCTGGTAACTACTCCAGACTTTGTAGCTTGCCACGTTCCTTCATACCTTGGCAAATATGATCTACTGAAAGGTCTGAAAGATAACGGAACATTCCTTTTGAACTCTCTATGGGATGAAAATACCGTTGCAAATCACCTTCCTGCAGATATGAAGAAATATATGGCTCAGCACCATATCAACTTCTACATAATCAATGCTACCAAGATTGCAACTGAAATCGGACTTGGCAATCGTACAAATACAATAATGCAGTCTGCATTCTTCAAAGTTTCAGAAGTAATTCCATACGACCTTGCAGTTGAGCAGATGAAGAAATTCATTCTTAAATCATATGGTAAGAAAGGTGAAAGCATTGTTAACATGAACTACTCTGCTGTTGATGCCGGTAGTGCTGTTACCAAGGTTGAAATACCTGCAGACTGGGCTAATATTGAAGTTCCTCAAAAAGCAGAAAGCACTTCACTTCCTGCATTTGTTCAGAACATCTGTGAACCTATCAACTCTCTTGAAGGTGATTCCCTTCCAGTATCTGCATTCAACGGCAGAGAAGATGGTACATGGGAAGTCGGAACAGCTGCATACGAAAAACGTGGTATCGCTGCATTTGTTCCAGAATGGGATCCTTCAAAATGTATCCAGTGCAACCAGTGTGCATTGATTTGTCCTCACGCAGCTATCCGTCCATTCATCCTTACTGCTGATGAAGCAGCCAAAGTTCCTGCAACACTTAAACTTGCTGATGGCAAGGCACAACTTAAGGAATACAAATTCAAGGTTCAGGTTTCACCACTTGATTGTACAGGATGTAACAACTGTGCAAATGTTTGTCCTGCTCCAGGCAAGGCACTGGTTATGAAGCCTCTTGATTCTCAGGTTGAAGCGGAATCAGCAAACTGGAAATACCTTAACGAAAATGTTGGTTACAAGACCAATATTCTTGACAAGACCACATCTATAAAGAACCTGCAGTTCGAACAGCCTTTGTTTGAATTTTCAGGCGCATGCGCAGGTTGCGGTGAAACACCATATATCAAGACTTTGTCTCAGTTATTCGGTGACAGAATGATGATTGCAAATGCTACAGGTTGTACTTCAATCTATAGTGCTTCATCTCCTTCAACACCATACACTTGCAATAAGGAAGGTCATGGTCCTGCATGGGCAAATTCATTGTTTGAAGACAATGCAGAATTTGGTCTTGGTATGCACATAGGTTCTGACAAGATCCGTGCAAGACTTAAAAAGATCATGACTGAGGCCATTGCTGAATGCAGTTGCTGTTCAGATGAGCTTAAGGCTGCCATGGGCGAATGGATCGAGGGTATGGAATCTGCTGCAGCATCAAAAGCAGCTGCTGAAAAGATTATTCCAATGGCTGAGAAATGCGATTGTAAATATTGCAAAGATATCATCTACTATAAGGATTATCTGACAAAACGTTCTCAGTGGATCATCGGTGGTGACGGATGGGCATACGATATCGGATACGGCGGACTTGATCATGTTCTTGCTTCTGGCGAAGATGTGAATGTTCTAGTTGTTGACACAGAAGTATATTCAAATACGGGTGGTCAGTCATCAAAATCAACTCCTGTTGGTGCTGTTGCAAAATTCGCTTCTGCCGGCAAGAGAATCCGTAAGAAAGACCTTGGTGCAATAGCAATGACATACGGATATGTATACGTTGCTCAGGTTGCAATGGGTGCAAACCAGGCTCAGTGTCTGAAAGCAATGAAAGAAGCTGAGGCGTACCCAGGACCATCAATCATTATTGCATACGCCCCATGTATCAACCATGGTATCAAAGGTGGCATGACACAGACTCAACTTGTTGAAAAACAAGCGGTTGAATGTGGTTACTGGCATCTATGGAGATTCAATCCAGCCCTTGAATCTGAAGGAAAGAATCCATTCTCTCTTGATAGCAAGGAACCAGACTGGACTAAATTCCAGCAATTCCTGGCTGATGAAGTACGTTACTCATCACTGAAGAAACTATTCCCTCAGGAAGCCGATGAACTTTTCAAAGCCAGCGAAGAAAACGCTCAGTGGCGTTACAGAAGCTACAAGAGATTTGCAGCTATGGAATATGATAAATAAGAATTAATCATATTGACTGACGGAAAGAGGATGAAAAAAATCATCCTCTTTTCTTTTACCATTATGAAACTGGAACGTATGGAACCTACCTGGACACAAGCCAATATCCAGAAGTCTCCCATAGATAAGCCAGAATAATCAGACACCAAAAGAATACGATACAAGGATAAGAAAAATTTGACAACAGGATTATACTACACCAATACAACCATAATGTCATACAACACAGAGTAATCGTCATCAACACGACGTGTAAAGCAAAGGTAGTGATTGTGTAAAGTAAATAAGTTGAAAGAACAAGCAACTGTAAACCGATTCAGTTATCGTGCATAAAGAAATAGTATATCATCCCCAAAAGTGTCAACCATTTTCAGTCAAAGTCATTGGAAGTTCCTGACTATACTTACATTTCAATAGTACAAAAATCGGTTTTATATCAGCTGCATAATAAAAATCACCGATAAATGATGGCAGAGAAGTTACTCTCCAAGGACCTTCAGCTTGATTTCGTAAGTAAGATGTCTATCAAGACTAAGCAGTATTGAACAGAGTGAAGTCTGAATCTGCTCATGTTTATACCATATTGCCCTTGCAAGCATGTAATTTCTGAGTTCCGAGAAAACCTCTTCATCAGTGATCTCCCTTCCATAATAGCATAGCTTGAATTCCTCCCAGAAATCAAGAGCCTGCTTCCAGCTTAAATGATAAAGGAAATCAAATGAGTGTTCGCATCCAAAATGAGTAGCAATGTAAAACGTTGCCAGATCAAGATTCGGATTCCCGTAGCATATATCACCAAGGTCTATGAAATAGTCATTCTTTCCATCTGTGATTATATTTCCAAAATGCATATCACCATGAAGCAGTGTCTTTCTGTCATCCGCCGATATTTCATTCAATGCATCCTGGATTGCATTCTTAGTCTTAGAGTCCAGGAGTGTATTAGTATTCAGAAGGCTCTGATATTTTTCAAACGCACTTTCAAAAGAATAGCCGCTTACTGATTTTGAATGAAGATCCTTCACCATAGCAGCCATCCTATTTGCCAGATTTGATATCATTTCAGGTTTCTCACCAGCAAGCCTACAAAATGACTTCTTGTTTCTTATCCTTTGGGAAATAATAGCAGGATATCCATTGAATTCTGTTATTTCCAACTCCTTCGGGATACTGACTCCAAGACTTAGAAGATCCTGGGTTAGCCTGAATTCATTTTCCAGGTATGACTTAGATGAAACCAGAGTGTAAACCTTCATAAAAAGGTCCGGATGAGATTCGCTGAAATAGCTCTCACCTTCCATTCCACCACCTGACAAAATCCAATCTTTTACATCCATAATTCTTAAAATTTCTAAAAATGAGTCTACTTGAAAAAGTATTTATTGTCATTTTACCACTATTACAGGTCTCTGAAATTGGGGCGTTTCTCAATTTTGGGACTTTTTCAAGTGTGTTCAAAAATGTAATTAACTATTTGCAAATATAACAATAAAGCTCATGGCAGCAATCAGCTAATAAACGTAACTTTAACGCCTTAGGTAAAAACAACCATCAATATATCAAGCAAACATCCCAGAAATAGGTCTATTTTTGATATTGGACATAAGTGCTGAATAGTTACAAACAAACTCCACAGGTCATTTTCAATCACTACGACTACACTATACCCCTATGCTTTATATATAGTGCTCACGGATGACAATACTTTATATGTATAGTTTTAGAGGATTGCTGAATGATTACCTCCATAGACATACCATAAGCAGTATTGCATATAATCATCAAAGATACCAACAAGCACTATTGTAAAACATCCTTTAAATCACTCTATCAACTATTCTCGGAAAAGGAAATCGAGAAATGCGGGCTTATTTTTCTGCAAGCTTAGACTATCCTGGTCTATTTTTTTCCAGAGATTAGTCTTTTTATTTCATACAGTTTGTCAAGAGCCGCCCTTGGAGAAAGTCCATCAATATCAAGATTCTGTATTTCGTCACGTATATCCATAAGCAGCGGATCGTCCATCTGGAAGAAGCTGAGCTGGATCTGTTGAGGAATGACAAGAGATTCCTTATGCTCCAGAACCAAGTAACCATTCTGATCATCTGATGAAGTAGCTCGCTGAGCTTCAAGGGCCTGAAGAATCTGATTTGCCCTGTCAACAACGGAGCGCGGCATACCTGCCATCGATGCGACATGAATACCGAAAGAGTGTTCCGTACCACCGGGAACAAGTTTTCTCAGGAAAATAACCTTGTTGTCTATTTCCTTGACTGAAACATTATAGTTCTTTATTCTTGAGAACCTGCTTTCAAGTTCATTCAATTCATGATAATGGGTCGCAAACAGAGTCCTTGCACCTGGTTTCGAATGTAAGTATTCAACTATTGCCCAGGCAATTGATATACCATCATAGGTACTTGTACCACGACCTATTTCGTCAAACAGGACAAGTGAATGACTGCTTATATTATTCAAGATGTTTGAAGCTTCGAGCATCTCGACCATAAAGGTGGATTCGCCCTGTGAAATATTATCGGATGCACCGACACGGGTAAAGATTCTGTCAACGATACCGATTCGGGCCTCAGTAGCCGGCACAAAACATCCCATTTGAGCCATAAGAACAATCAGCGCCGTCTGTCTTAACAATGCTGATTTACCGGCCATATTTGGACCTGTAATGATTATTATCTGCTGGCTTTCACTGTCAAGGTATACATCATTTGGAATGTATCTTTCCCCAAGCTGAAGGCAACGTTCGATAACAGGATGACGTCCGTTTTTAATATCTATCACCTGGCTTTTGTCTATTACTGGTCTTACATAATTGTTTGCAAGGCTTATCTCTGCAAAAGCAAGAAGGACATCAAGCTGCGCAGCGGCATGTGATGATGCAAGTATTATAGAAACCCATTTCTGAAGTTCCTGAATCAGATTTGAGAAAATATCTGATTCTATTTCAAGAATACGGTCTTCCGCTCCAAGAATTTTCTGTTCATATTCTTTCAGTTCTGCAGTAATATACCTTTCAGCATTTACAAGTGTCTGTTTTCTTATCCATTCTGCCGGGACCTTATCCTTATGTATATTCCTAACCTCTATATAATAGCCAAATACATTGTTGTAACTAATCTTAAGACTTGATATACCTGTCTGCTGTGCTTCCCTGTCGGCAAGCTGGGTCAGGTAATCCTTTGAATTTCTGGAAAGATTTCTTAGATCATCCAGTTCAGAGTTCACTCCTTCCCTTACAACGGATCCTTTACCAATCTGCGATGCAGGTTCATCCATCAGGGTTGAATCAATCATCTCTGATATTCCTTCGCAACTACTTATCTTTTCATTGATCCATGTAAATCTTTCATCATCTGCAATAAGTGCCTTGATTTTTCTGAAAGACTGCATGGCAAGTTGAAGGGAGCGTGTCTCGCGTGGAGTAATTCTGCCAGCAGCTGTCTTGGAGATAAGTCTTTCCGGGTCACCAAGATTTTTCATAACATCCTGCAGACTGCTGCGAAGTGACATGTCCTTATAAATGAGATCGACAGCTTCCTGGCGGCGCAATATTTCATCATAATCCCTCAGTGGAAGGGCTATCCATCTTCTGAGCATTCTTCCACCAATAGGAGACAAAGTCCTGTCTATGATATCAGTAAGAGAAGATCCCCCTTTCTGAGATGCAGAGAAAAGTTCAAGATTATTGATGCTGTATTTGTCAAGCCAGACATACGAGTCCTTATCAAGCCTTAGAATGGACTGAATATGGCTTATGTCTGTATGGTGGGTGTAGTCAAGATAATGGAGCGCGGCACCTGCTGCAGTTATCGCAAGAGGCATCTGGTCGACTCCAAAACCTTTAAGGGAGTGGACCTTGAAATGACGCATCACCTTATCACGGTTGGAAGAAAAGTTCCACGCCCATTCCTCCAGCGAATTTGACAGATACTTCCTACCGAAAACTGAGAAAAAGAGATCCTTCTGGTCAGGATTATATACAAGTTCCCTTGGAGACATGGAACTTACGACTTTTTCTATATATTCATGATCTCCCTCACCTACATAGAATTCACCTGTTGAAATATCAAGTATGGCAATACCGGCCTTTCTGGAAGGTCCGTCAAAGCATATTGTTGCCATGAACGTATTTTCAGATGAAGTCAGTGCTGCATCATTGAAAGTAACACCTGGAGTTACGACTTCAATAACACCACGCTTTACAAGTCCCTTTGCCTTCTTTGGATCTTCAAGCTGTTCACAGATTGCAACCCTTAGACCAGCCTGTACAAGCTTTGGCAGATAAGTATCAATTGCATGGTGAGGAAATCCTGCAAGTGGTATTGAGGCATTGCTTCCTGAAGGTCCACGGCGGGTAAGTGTAATGTTCAATACAGAAGAAGACTTGAGTGCATCATCCCCGAACGTTTCATAGAAGTCGCCGGACCTGAAAAGTATCAGGGCATCCGGATACTGGGCCTTTATTGAATTATATTGACGCATAAGTGGAGTATCCACCTGCATAAATTGAGTTTCCTGTTCCATAACGAACAAATTTAGCAAAAAAATATTTCTGATTAACTCTTCGGACAGGTTGTTTTGCAACTATTCACCCTGGGTAATAACAACCATCAATGTATCAAGCAAACATTCCAGAAAGAGATTTATTGTTGATATTGGACATTGCGACTGAATAGTTACTTGTTTTATTAATGTTGAAACTTGCTTTCTATATGTACAGAGTAAGTTGTACAGTTTCATAAAACAAAATTGAGTCCACTTTAAAAAGTCCAAAAATTGAGAAACGCCCCCATTCCAGAGGCCTGTAGCGGATATAAAAACCTTAAATGATACTTATTAAAGTGGACTCAAAATTCAAAACATTGAAGTCCACAATGATCTATAATATGCACATCAGACAAAAGCACAAACAAATTGCACAACCTACATATTAAGCAATGCTAAATACGTTATTGATAATGACAATTAAATATTCTGGAAACTGTATATACTGACAGCAGGCTTGCAAGTGCCAATTTGACACAGAAAGAAAAATGGCATGGATATTGAGGTAAATACCGGTATGCATGACAATTGATACTATGCCGGAACATAATCTTATAATGATGTATCATTATTCTCACGAATAATTAGAAGAAGATGATAATGGCATAGTAACATACATCCAGGTTTTATGGGAAAGTAACAATCAATAATAATCATAAACAAATATGAAAAAGACTACTGGAAATATCGGAGTTACCACAGATAACATATTCCCGATAATCAAGAAATTCCTTTACTCAGACAACGAAATTTTTCTTCGTGAGCTGGTATCAAACGCTATTGATGCTACAACTAAATTACAGGCACTAAGCCGTAAGGGAGAAGCTACCGGAGAACTTGGAGACCTGACAGTCCATGTATCACTTGATGAGAAGAAAAAGACTATCACTATTTCTGACCGTGGTATTGGTATGACGGAAGAGGAAGTGAATAAATACATTAACCAGATTGCCTTCTCGGGAGCAGAAGAATTCATGGAAAAATACAAAGACCAGAACATAATCGGTCACTTCGGTCTTGGATTCTATTCTGCATTTATGGTTTCAGACAAGGTTGAAATTATCACAAAATCATATCAGGAAGGCAGCAAAGCCGTACACTGGACATGTAATGGCGATCCAAACTTCACAATTGAAGAAGCAAAAAAGGAAGACAGGGGTACAGACATAATTCTTCATATTTCAGATGACTGCAAGGAATATGCGTCAAAGGCCAAGATATCCGAACTTTTGAAGAAATATTGTTCTTTCCTTCCTACGGCAATTGCATTCGGCAAGAAAGAAGAATGGAAGGAGGGTAAACAGGTCGAGACTGAAGAAGACAATATCATAAATGACACTACTCCACTATGGACTGTAAAACCATCTGAAATCAAACCTGAACAGTACGATGAATTCTATCATAAGCTATACCCAATGGCTTCTGATCCGCTATTCAACATTCATCTTAATGTTGATTACCCGTTCAATCTGACAGGTATCCTCTATTTCCCTAAATTGAACACCCAGATGGATTTCCAGAAGAACAAGATTCAGTTATACTGCAACCAGGTATTCGTTACTGATTCAGTTGAGGGTATTGTTCCTGATTTTCTGACTCTACTTCATGGTGTAATAGATTCACCTGACATTCCACTTAATGTTTCAAGAAGTTACCTTCAGAGTGACACAAATGTCAAGAAGATTTCTTCACATATCACAAAGAAAGTTGCTGACAGATTGGCAGACATCTTCAAAAATTCACGCGAAGAATATGAAAAAAAATGGGATGACCTTAAAATATTCATTGAATATGGTGCTATTTCAGACGAAAAATTCCGCGAAAGAGTATCAGAGTTTGCACTATTCAAGAACACTGAAGGCAAGTACTTCACATTTGACGAATACACAGAACTGATAAAAGGCACTCAGACTGACAAGAACAACAAGATAGTTCATCTATATACCAATGATCCAATCAAGCATTTCACACAGATTGAAAGCGCCAAAGCGAAGGGATATGATGTACTTGTTATGGATACAATCATAGAAGGCCATTACATTTCAATGCTCGAAGAAAAACATAGTGACTGGTCATTCGCAAGAATAGATGCAGATGTAATAGACAAGCTGATTGACAAGAACGAAAACCATACCATGGCATTAAGTTCTGACGATCAGGCTATTCTTTCACCTGCAATTGAGGCGGTTGCTCCTTCAGATGATAAAATGCATTTCAATGTTGAATATTCAGCCGGAGCAGAAACCGACTACCCTATCATAGTTACCCGCAACGAATGGATGAGAAGAATGAAGGAAATGAGCCAGACTAATGGTGGTATGAGCTTCTATGGTTCAATGCCAGACAGTTTCGCACTGGCAGTCAACGCAAACCATCCTATAATTATATCTGCTTTGAAAGCCGTTAAGGATGCAGCAGGAGAAGATCTTGTCAAGGCTGATGAGAATATTGCAAAAGCCAAGAGTGAAAAGAGCTCATTTGACACTCTTGTCAAGGATAAGAAGGAAGCAGACCTGTCTCAGGAAGAAAAAGACAAACGCAAGGAAGTAATTGAAGCCGTCAGCAGTGCTGAAGCTGCACGCAAGGATATCCTAAGCAAAGTCGGTAAAGAGAATGCAACTATCAGCCAGCTGGTTGACCTTGCACTTCTTGAAAGCGGACTTCTACAGGGTGAAAAACTTGCTGAGTTTGTAAAGAGAAGTATCACTTTCATCAAATAACAATAAAAACAAAGGAAGTGTACATAAAGATACAGCGTATTGTATCCTAAACATAAGTCCCATCCACATTTCGTACCTGTGGGTGGGACTTTTTCATCTATTCTTGAGCGCACTTGAAAAACTCCAAATATTGAGAAGCACTCCTATTGTAGAGGCCTATACTAATGGTAAAAAAGGTAAAATATCCTTTTTTAAGCAGACTCAATCTTATTATTTGTGAAGGGTGGACTATATCTTGTGCCGGATATTACCTGTCAGGATGAAAGTCAATGTCAACATAATTATACAGACTCTGGCAGACATTCTTTGAAAAACCTGACGCGATGGACAAGAGTTGTGGAACTTTTTCAGCTGACAGCCCGTACTTTATCATACCATACACAAATCCTGCATTGAAACTGTCACCTGCACCTATTGTCGAGACTGTTTCTATCTTTTCAGGGGAAAAATCATACTTCTGCTTTTCATCCATAAACATATGTGTTGACTCAGCCCCACGGGTACAGATAAACAACGGGCATAACCTGGAAAGATGACTGCCATATACTGCATCAGGATCTGATGTATCATATATATTGAAAATATCTTCGGAAGATGCCCTGACAACACTGGACAGAGAACAGTTTTCTTCTATCGCCGACAGCACTTCAGAGCGTTGCAACATATGGCTTTTTCTGAAATTCACGTCATAATATATAACAGCTCCGGCTTCCCTTGCGGATCTGAGAAGGCGTTGAGTTTCGCATCTTGTTTCTGCACTGACAGCAAAGAATGAACCGAAGATTACTATATCACCCTTCCGGAAAGATATATTGCCTGCTTTGAATTCTGGCATCCCGTTATCTCGGAAAAATTCATACTTAGCATCATTTCTTTCATCAAGAAGTGCCAGTGATATGGTACTTTGCCTTGACTGCACAAATCTTAAATATTCAGAGCGGACATTGTTACCCGCCATGAAATTCCTGACTATATCTGCGACCTTATCATCGCCTATCTGGGATATCATATATATTTCATAGTCTTTAAGGGTCCTTCCAAGGGAAACCATTGCATTGAATGTAGATCCCCCGGGAACTGCAGCAAGAGGTTTCCCGTCACGCATTACAATATCAAGGACAATCTCCCCGATTCCAAAAATTCTTGGTTTTCTGCTTTCCATTGATCAATAAGCTTTAGAAAAAAAATCTTCAACTGGAAGTATGTTAACAGACATATGCATCTACCATACAATAGGAGTTATTCCATGCTGTTCAAGATAACTGTTTGTTCTTGAGAAATGGTGGTTCCCGAAAAATCCCCTGTGGGCTGAAAGAGGTGACGGATGAACAGACTGAAGAACAAGATGTCTATCTGAATCTATGAATTCACACTTCTTCTGGGCATAGGAGCCCCATAAAATAAATACTATATTATCCTTCTTCTCTGCAAGAAGCCTGACCACTGATGAGGTAAATTCCTCCCATCCTTTCCCTTGATGGGAGCCTGCTGCATGCGCTTTGACTGTCAAAGTAGCATTCAGAAGAAGTACCCCCTGCTCTGCCCACGGAGAAAGATCCCCATTTGAGTATTTACAGTATCCGATATCATTTGTAATTTCCTTATAGATATTTCTAAGGGATGGAGGAAATGCCACGCCATCTGGAACAGAGAAACAAAGACCATTGGCCTGACCTGGTTCATGGTAGGGATCCTGACCAAGAATTACAACTTTCGTCCTGTCAAAGGAAGAGAGATCAAAAGCTCTGAAAATATTTGCAGCTTTAGGATATACTACTCCAGAACGATACTCATTTCTTACAAAGTCAGTAAGTGATTTGAAATAATCCTTAGAAAATTCACCACTTAACTGTTGTTTCCAGCCTTCCTCGATTCTTACATCCATAGTGGTTATCGGTTTTTATTGTTGAGCCTACTTGAAAAGATAAATTTTGTCGTTTTCACCACTAACACAGGCCTCAATAATAGGGCGTTTCTCAATATATAGTCTATTTCAAGTAGACTTGTTTATTAATTATTTAAACTATAGAAAAGCACGGCGACGTGCGTTTCTTATAGAATAGAACGCGGTAACGGAGAATACTGCAGTCAATAGCCACAGCATCAGGTAATAGCGTGAAATATCAGCCAGACTTGACCCACAAGTCCTGAGGGCAACAATCCCCTTTATTCCCGATGTCGATGGGAGAACTGTACCTATTGAGTAAAACCAAGTAGGCATACTCTCTTGAGGCCATGAAACCCCACTCCAAAGCAAGAAGCATACAGAAAGAGGTGCCAGATATAACATCGAAGCCTCCCTTCTATGAAATATTCCACCAAGTGAAATTCCAAGGAATATTACAGACAACAGATAAGGTACAAAGAATAATATCAGATCCAGCGTATTTTCACGGATTGGATAATCGAATAGTTTATAGACTATCGCAAACATGTAAATTACCTGTGGAAGTGTTACAACAAAATAAGCCAGGACTTTTGCGAAAAGAATCGTACTTGTAGAATAGTCATTGAGTCTTTTCCATAGTTTGAATTCAGTCTGGGTTGCAATAATCATCCCGATAATTATGAGAAGTGACTGCTGGATAATAATCATCATTACAGCTGGCATCAGTGCAGTTGCATATCCAGAAGATGGATTATACAATGTTTCAACAGTATAATCAACCGGTTTTGATATAACTTCCGCCCTCTGATACGGGATACCTTTGGCGACAAGAATATTCTTCTGGACTCTACGTCCAAATTCCATAGATATAGCTGAAGATGACTTTACCAGCGCTGAATAATGGAGAAAATAACTGCCATCAGCATATATACTAAGATGAGACTGGACTCCTGAAAGAGCATTAGCCTCAAAACCATCAGGAATTGTGACAATACCTGAGATTTCCCTCCGAAGCAACATATTCTGCGCCTCAAGCATATCAGATGGCTGACAGACAACCGCAACTGCTTCAGATGCATCATATGCCCTTATCAATTCCCTTGACAGTGATGTCTTGTCGTTATCCACTACACCAATAGGCATATTCTTAACCACCTCCGGACCATATAGATAACCATATAGGAAAGAATACAATAGTGCAGCACCGAACAATAGCAGTAGCGTTGCAGGATCCTTGAATACGGCGAGAAACTCCCATTTGAATATCTCAAAAAATTTTTTCATAACTTACCATAGGTTTTAGGATCCGTACAATGTTTTTTGAGAAGTGGAATGGATAATGACATTATCACCGTAAAGACAATAAACATTCCGATATCAAATAGTGCCAGTGAATAGTTCGGATTGTTCCTCATACCCTGTTCTATAAACAGTTGCATATAATAGAAATACGGGAAAAAATATCCGATGATCTGAATAACAAAAGGCATGGCTACAGTCGGAAATGCCAGACCGGAAAACGAGAATGCTGCGACACCATACAGGGTGCCGACCGACAATGCAAATCTAAGTGACTGGAAAATAGCAATAAATGCTATCGCTATCGACATGTATGAAACAATCAGTAAAATTGTGCCAAGTTCAATTAGAACAAGTTCAGTAAAATTGATTCCGATTCCAAGATACCGGAAAATTATTGTATTGAAGAAAATCGCTTCAATCTGAAAAATGATAAAATAGACCAGCAATTTCCCGGCAAGTGCAATACTGATATTTCCACCTGCTATCTTCAGCCATTCAGCTGCAGTACCATACCTGAATTCACTTCCGACTGCATAAAGTGTTGAAAAAATAACAGCAACGACTAAGATAAGCGGGAATAGTCCAGGCAGCAGAAAATAGGCATAAGAAGAATATGGATTGAAAAGAATATGCTGATCCAGCACAATCGGATATGCCAGTTCATAGGCTTTTGATGAAGGTATACCTTGAGATGACAGCAGTTTTGTTTCGACTCCTATATTTAGAGCCTGAAATACAGTCATTATATCCTTGTATGCAATACCTGCCCTGCTTATATAGCAGCCATCTATTTCAGCACGGACTGATGCACTTGACAGGCCCAGAATATTGCTTTCAAAATTATTGGGAATGTAAATAACAGCAGCTACCTTCTTCTGCCTCATCATCTTCCTGGCTTCGGTGACCGAACCGGTCTGAATTTTAATATATATGGAGGACCTTGAATTAAGCATATTCACAAGTTGCCTGGAGGTTGTAGTCATACTTTCGTCACAGACAGCAATAGGAATGGAACTGACCACCTTTTCACTGAACATAATAGCAAAAATGATAGCCAGAGCAATAGGAAAGACAACCGTAATAAGAGGTATGATTCTATGCCCCCCGAATCTGTTGATTTCCCTTACAAGAGTATTTCTGAATTCCTTCAATTTCTACAAAGAATTATAATCTACAAGAACAGACATACCCAGTCTGATATTTGGAATATCCTTTTCTACAGGTTTTGCATGGATTTCAAATGATTTCACATCAAATTCTCCGCTTGCAGATGTAGCATTCCACGTTGCATAGGAAGCAAGTGGCGCTATGAAGGTTATTTCCATCTCAACATTCTTCTCAATTGCAGGAATGTATGTGTTTATCCTTTTACCGATTGTAAGTTTAGGCAGAAAAGTTTCCTTTACATTAAAGACTGCCCAGTAATCAGACATATCAATGATTGTGACTATTGGCATCCCTGCACCTACAAGTTCGCCTACGGAACTTACTACAGAAGATATTTCTCCATCAACAGGAGAATACTGATGGGCATCATTGAGATAGCTGTCTACTTCATTCACACCACCTTCTGCCTGATTTACCATTGCAGCAGCAGCTTTCATGTCTTCTTTTCGAGCACCTTCAAGCGCCATATCATACTGATCCTTGGCCATTATTGTAGTATTGCAGGCTGCGCTATACTTAGCTTGAACTTCGTCGAATTTCTGGGCCGCAACGACACCTTCCTCATACAAGGCTTTTACCCTGTCATATGTCTTCTTCAGGATGTCTTCCTGAATCTTAGCGTTATGATATTGTTTCTGAGCCTGATCAATCTGTTGTTTCCTTGCTCCTGATATTGCTTTTTCATTCTGTGCTGATGCTGCATCCCTTAATGCTTCAACCTGTTGTTTCTTTGCATTTAGTGTCTCGGAATGAAGTACAAAGACAAGATCACCCTTGGAAACTTTCTGGCCTCTTTTAACCAATATAGAGTCGACCCTTCCTGGCATCTGAGAAGATATCTTATATGAATCAGCAGAGATTTCTCCCTGGAGATAGTTTGTTACAGGCTTCCAAATAAACCATGCGACAAAGGAAATAACAGATATTACAAACAAAATAATAATTGTCAAGCCAAAAATTTTTGATCTCATTGTTATCTAACTATAGTTATGTCGTTATAAAAATTCTTTCTGGTCCTATTTTATTTCACGACCTGTCAACTGATATGATGAATACTGTGCCCAATCTCCGGTCATTGCAAGAAGTTTTGATAGAGCTACATCAAACTTATAGGCCTCTGCCATCCTTTCAATCTTACATTTTGACAGATTCAATTCAGCATCAACCACGTCATTTGATGTTGCCATACCTTCCTTGAATGCAGCATTCTTTGCACGGAAATATTCTTCAGCAAATTTAATGGTACTTTCCATCGCATCCACCTGTTCCTTAGCCCCCATCATCTCATAATAGAGCTTTTCAGCCAGAATCTGAATATCTGTCTGAGCCTTTGCTTCAAGTTCTTCCACTTTCTTAAGTTGAGACTTTGATGCAAGATATTCCTGTTCTGATTTCAGACCATCAAAGATTCTCAATGATGCTGTCACACCATAGTAGTAGCGTGGAAGCAATGATGTCAACTGATAATCACCTATAATTGCAGTTCCCATAGCTGCAAGCGTAGGATAAAAAGCCGCACGTTTACCTTTTACATTTTCCTCAGCCAATTGCTTATAGAAATTGACCTTTTTGAGAAGAAGTGCATTTTCCTCCACCTTCTGCTTGAAAAATCCAAGATCAGGAATGGAATCTGTTACGAACAATGAAGTAATTGGGTTCAGTTCTCCCTTGGCTCCTGTGGAACCGGACAATGCCGAATTGACAACATCAGTATTGTTTCTTGCCTCAACATATGATGCTTTCGCCTTAGAAAGTGCCATTTCCGCATACATTCTTTCTGTCTTTGCAATCATACCGCTTTTTTCCAGCATAAGAGCGTCCTTATGATGTGAAGTAATACAGTCAACGACGTCGCTATGCAAGGATTCCAAAGACTTGGAAAGAGCAAGCCCCCAGTATCTTTCGGTTATTTCGGTAAAAAGATCCGATTTTGTAATATCAAGTTCGTTTTCAGATTGATCTATCTTAATAGTGTTTGCCCTGTTCAAAGCATTTATTCGGCCACCGGCGTAAATTGGCAAGGCTGCTGAAACATTTGCAAAGCCGAAATTTTTCTTCTGCAGACTAAAATCCCAACTGAATCCAAGAAGTCCGTCTACCAGTTCCTGAGGGACTGTAATACCTTTCTGCCTTAGATATTCAACACCGGAAGTTACGGCATTATTCTTAATCTCATCGAAACTCATAAAATCCTTTTCCATTCCGATATATGCCGCAGATGCAGAAATCTGAGGTAATCTATAACCCCATGACGCTTTTTTCATGTGACGGCTGTACTGAATATCATTTTCAGCAGCAGCTATTGCATGATTATTTGCAAAAGCACTGGAGATGGCATCGTCCAAGGTCATTACAACAGTCGTTGAATCCTGAGCCTTGACAAAAGTTACAAGAAGTAACGACAATAAAAAAATAGATAACAGTTTTTTGTTCATTTTCACCTATGATTGTATTAGGTGCAAATTTGCGAAAAAAACGGATATAGACAAAGACAATTTACTTGTATTATCCAAATAATAAGCACTTCTGACAGACTCAGAGGGTAATCAATCAATTTTTGTTACCTTGAAGGCAAAAAAACAGATACCACCTTTTGACCAAAAGATAAAATTTATTACAGGCAGTAGAAGTCACAATGAAAACAAGCAACTACATCTTGGCAGCTGCACTTCATTATTGTTTTTATTTCATCACTACCTGACTTGTATTTATGGCGACACTACCACATAGATGTTATGACAGCACTGCCTAAGTGGTATTAACAGGTGACTTCACACATAGTTATTATGGTGACACTGACAGAATATTCTGTCGGGAGTTACAGGACTGCCCATATCAAATTTCATGCACCTGAAATAGACTATGTCAGAATAATTAGTATTTTTGCTTAGTTGAAAAACAAAAGGTTATGCGTAATAGAATTATCATACTATTTATCTTATCAATATCGTTATGTTTCAATGACGTACTAGCTAATGAAAGCAACAAAGAAGACACTCTGCATGTATGGAGGTCGAACCAGCCAGTTGTAATAGGTCGCAGAAACAATATAGTTCTTGATCTTTCATGCGAAGGCAAGAAAATCAATTCTATTAGCATATCACTGAAGGAAGCCAGGGGAAAAGTCGACAAAATAGAACTATACTATACAGGAACGACATCCATGCTATTCAGCAGAACCACATCAAGTGCCCTTATTTCACATCAGTCCATATACGGAGGTGGACAGAAGATATATTCAAATCCTTCATACAGCGTACTAAAGACAAGTGTTGATTATTCTAGCAAAAAGGATGGGGATAATGTAACATTAAATGCGGACATGAACCTGTATCAAGGTGGCAGGAACTATTTCTACATCTCTGTTGCGGCAAATGCAGCAGTGCCATTGTCGGAAAGTTTTGATATTCACATTACAGGAGCTAAAATTGATGGTAAGGATGTTATCATCCGTGAAGATGGCGAGAATCTTCCTGTAAGGTTTGCTGTTAGCGTCAAGGATGCCGGCGATGAAGGAATTTTTGCATACAGAATACCTGGAATTGTAACAGCCGGTGACGGGACTTTGGTTTCAGCATACGATATCAGAAGAAATTCAAGTATTGACTTACAGGAAGACATACAGATTGGAGTCAGCCGTTCCAGAGACGGAGGAAGAACCTGGAGCAAGAACATCCTGGCAATGGATATGAGAGGTACAAATTCTCTGCCTGATTGTCAGAACGGAACAGGCGACCCGTCAATACTGATTGATCCCGAGACGGGCAGGATATACATTATGGCACTCTGGACTCATGGTATCGGAGCTTCTACTTCATGGCAGCATTGCAAAAGAGGATTTAATCCTGAAGATGGAGCAGCTCAGGTACTTCTTATCGAGAGTTCAGATAATGGAAAGACATGGTCAAAGCCATTGAATATCACAAGGCAGATAAAAGATTCCCTATGGTTCATCCTTCTTCAGGGACCTGGCAGAGGAATTGCAATGAAGGACGGAACACTGGTATTTCCATTCCAATATAAAGATGAGAACGATTTTCCTGCCGCAACAATTGTATATAGCAAAGACAAGGGAAAAACATGGACTATCGGATCCAGAGCAAGGGAAAACACCACAGAGTCACAGGTTGTGGAAATGAAGGACGGGTCACTTATGCTCAATATGAGAGACAACAGAGGTGGTTCAAGAGCCGTTTCCATAACAAAAGATATGGGAAGGACCTGGTACGAGCATTCCTCATCCAGATCACTTCTCAGAGAACCTGTCTGCATGGCAAGCCTTATAAGAGTCGAGGCAAAGGACAATTGTCTCGGAAAGGACATACTTTTCTTTTCGAATCCGGATACGACAACAAAACGTAATCATATTACCATAAAGGCAAGTCTTGATGAAGGTATCACATGGAACGAAGGACTTCTGATAGATGCTGAGAACGGATGGGGATATTCATGCCTGACTATGATAGACACTGAGACAATCGGAATTCTATACGAAAGTTCTAAATCTCATCTACTGTTTCAGGCAGTCAAAATAAAGGATATTATTAAATAGCAAATAATTATGTCAACAGAAACAGTTACAAAAGTAGTAACGACACACCGTCTGGCTGAAATGAAAGCCAGAGGAGAAAAGATCTCAATGTTAACTGCATACGACTACACGATGGCTGGCATTATTGATGCTGCCGGTATAGATATGATACTTGTCGGAGATAGTGCAGCCAATGTCATGGCCGGATATCAGACAACAGTTCCATTTACACTTGATGAGATGATTTACCATGGCAAGTGCGTGGTTCGTGCCGTCAACAGAGCACTCGTCGTTGTGGATATGCCTTTTGGAAGTTACCAGGGTGATTCAAAGGAAGCCTTGCATTCTGCCATCCGCATAATGAAGGAAACAGGAGCAAATGCTGTTAAAATTGAAGGCGGGGAAGAAGTAATTGAAGGAATAGAAAGAATTCTGACAGCAGGGATCCCGGTCATGGGACACCTCGGACTCACACCACAAAGCATAAACAAGTTCGGAACATTTTCCGTTAGAGCCAAGGAAGAAACTGAAGCTGAAAAACTATATAATGATGCTCTTCTCCTTGAAAAGGTAGGCTGTTTCGGAATCGTACTTGAAAAAATACCAGCTATACTAGCTGAAAAAGTTGCAAAAGCAGTAAAGATCCCTGTGATAGGTATTGGCGCCGGCAATGGCGTTGACGGACAGGTTCTTGTTTCGTACGACATGCTTGGACTGACCCAGGGATTTTCTCCTAAATTTCTAAGGCGTTATGCAAACCTTCAGGAAATTGTTTCGAATGCTGTAGGCCAGTACAACAAAGATGTTAAAAGCCTGGACTTTCCGAATGATTCAGAACAGTACTGATCTCAATGAGCAGCTACTAACCCAAAACGGCTGTCTTTAACTATGAGTAAACTTGAAAAAGTCCAAATATTGAGAAACACCCCCAATTCCAGAGACCTGTAATAGTGGTAACAATGACAAATAATACTTTTTCAAGTAGACTCAACTATAATATACCACCATAGACGACTGTTCTGAGATAAAGTTCTGAATTTCATTGATTTTTGATAATAATATCTGATATTTTTGACTGGAAATAACTATTGAACTACATTTGCAGAAAATATCGTGCATAGAATTTAGGAACCTATTTATTTAAAAAGAATATGACAAGGATTGCAATATTTTACGATGGGAATTTCATACTCCACTCATCAAATTACTATTGTTACATTCATGACATAAAGAAAAGAATAGCATTAGGTGGACTTCAGAAATATTTCATAAGCAAGGTCGCTGAAATAATTGAGGAACCGGAAAAATACATAAAGATATCCCAGAGTCATTATTTCAGAGGAAGATTGAACGCCTTTGATGCATCAACAAGAGGTAACCAGCTCTACAACGACAGAGTCTTTGATGACATACTGATGTCAGAGGGTATTCAGACCCATTATCTTCCGCTCAGAAACGTATCAGGCAAAAAGGAGGAAAGCGGAACAACAGTAGGGCTTTCGGTTGAAGCAATCCAGGTAGTCGAAAGACACCTTGCTGATGTTGTACTGTTTGTTGTTTCCGATGCGGATTTCCTTCCTCTTATAAGAAAGATGAGAGAATACGATGTCTACACCATTGTCGCAGGATGGGATTTTGAATACGTCAATGACGATGGGACCAAGGTAACGACTAGAACCAGTCAGGACCTTAGAAACACTGCAGACTACTCTATCATGTTGACTGAGGAAATTGATGAAGGACTGAATAATCATGATGAGACAATAGAAAATATCTTCATCTAGCAATAATATTGAAGTGGTAATATAACAACAGACAATAAAAGACAAAATACAGCCATATATATTTTTTCACTATACCAGCAGGTATGTTACAAACACATATAAAAAATATGAAGACAAGGCTTTTATCCATACTTATAATCATATCATCCGTACTGATTTGCGGATGCAAGAACAATGAACCTGAACCTGAAGTAAACAAAAGGACCATTCTTGTATATATGATAGCGGATAATAATATATATTATGATGCTCTGACAGACATCAATGAGATGGAATATGGATGGAATGATGGTTATTATGGGGACCTTCTTGTTTTCCTTAACGGAATAGACGGAGAAAATACGTTGTATAGGATTAATCATGATGACGATGATAATGCTATCAATAGTACAATTGTCAAGACATATCCTCAAAATAGTAAAGTTTGTACCAAGGAATTCCTGAGAGGGGTTATTTCCGATGCAATGAATCTGTACCCAGCCAACAGTTACGCACTTGATTTATGGTCACATGGAACCGGATGGCTTCCAAAGGGGGAAGGATATCCGTTGACCATATATGATGAATGGGTATCAGAAACATGTACGAGCAATGCAAACTACTCTAGGATTCCTGTCATTCAAGCAGGGGTTTTCGGTGTCGATAGAACAAACAATGGGTATTTTGAAGCCTACGACCTTGCTGAAGCCCTGTCTATTTACAAGTTAGATTACCTGTTCTTTGATGCATGCAATATGGGTTCTGTTGAATGTGCTTATGAAATGAGAAACTGCTGCGAGTACTATATATCATCAGCAGCAGAAATACCTTCCAAAGGAGCGCCATACGATGTAATCATTTCTGATATGTTCGCCCAGCCAAGAGCGAATGTAAAGGGCATTGCCGAAAAATTCTACAACTATTACAATGCTTTGGAAGGCTATAGCAGAACTGCTACAATTTCCGTAGTTGATTGCAGCAAACTTAAAAACGTAGCATCTGAACTTAGCAAGATTGTCACCAAGAATCCGGAAATTCCATTGAGTTCAATCCAACAATATGGAAGGGCTCTCACGGGTAAATATGAATGTTTTTTCGATTTGGAAGATTTTGTCCAGCAGACATGGGGATTAACAGCAAGTGCCGGTTTTTCTGCAGCACTCAATGACGCTGTCATATACAAGGCTGCCACTCCTGAATTATTCGAAGATATAATAGTAAATCACCATTCAGGACTTTCGTGCTATATTCCTATAGCAGAACAAACAAATTGTATGTACATTTACAACGAATATTATTCCTGGGCTACTGACAGTGGTCTTGGAGCTATGGTAGAATAAAAAAAAAAGACAAATAGAATATGAGTTATTTATTTACGTCAGAATCTGTATCTGAAGGGCACCCTGACAAAGTGTCCGATCAGATTGCAGATGCCATTTTGGATGAATTTTTAAAAAGGGACATTAATAGTAAGGTTGCATGCGAGGTACTTTGTACCACTGGGCTTGTTGTTATTTCCGGAGAAGTCAAGAGTGAGGCATATGTCGACATAGAGGCAACCGCAAGAAAAGTTATCAGAACCATTGGATACAATCGTTCGGAGTTGATGTTTGACGATCGTTCATGCGGACTTCTATCTGCAATCCACGAACAGTCTCCAGACATAAACCAGGGTGTAGAAAGGGAAGACCCTGAACAGCAGGGTGCCGGAGACCAGGGTATCATGTTCGGATATGCAACAAATGAGACAAGTACCTATATGCCGGCAACACTTGCTCTTGCACACCAGATACTGATAACATTATCAAAGATACGTCACGAAGGCAAAATAATGACATATCTTCGCCCTGATGCCAAGTCACAGGTTACAATTGAGTACTCTGAAGATGGCAAACCAGTAAGGGTTCATACAATTGTAGTTTCAACACAGCATGACGACTGGGTATCTGTCGAAAAAATCAAACAGAATATCATGGACATAGTAATTCCTGAGGTCAAAAAGACACTTCAGGAGCGTGGAGACAAGTTAGCCGAGCTTATTGATGACAATTACATACTTCACGTGAATCCTACAGGAAAATTCGTCATCGGCGGTCCCGCTGGTGATACCGGTGTTACAGGAAGAAAAATAATTGTTGACACATATGGTGGCCGTGGTGCACATGGTGGCGGTGCCTTCTCAGGAAAGGACCCATCAAAAGTAGACCGTTCAGCAGCATATGCTCTTCGTCATATTGCCAAGAACATGGTAGCTGCTGGTATTTCAGATGAGGTTCAGATACAGATTGCCTATGCAATCGGTCTGGCACAGCCTGTAAGTCTCAAGGTTGACACTTTCGGGAAATCCCATGTCGGGATGTCAGATAGTGAAATCAGCGAAAAAATTCTTTCAATGTTTGATCTTAAACCTGCATCGATAATCAGAAGGTATGGATTAAAGAATCCTATTTTCCATGAAACAGCAGCTTACGGGCATTTCGGCCGTGAACCATTTGAAAAGGTTGTAGACGGCAAAAACATACAGTTCTTCTCATGGGAAAAGCTTGATGAAGTTGATCGTATAAAGGAGGCTTTTTCAATCAGATAGTCAATTACTGAAGAATCAGCACAAAAACATATCATCCCTTTCAATCCTCAGCCAATGAAGCTGGGGATTGTTTTTTTTACTTATATAGCAACTTTAGAAAAAAAATTAGTATTTTTGTCTTATTGATTGGTAAAAATAGGAATTATGAGAAAAATTTTAGCTCTAACAATTTTAGCACTTGTATTTTCCTGCATACAACCAGAGCCAAAGAATTCTGAAGCTGATATCATATCAGTTATTCTGCCTGAAGGTTATATGGGAAGGAATCCTGAAGTGTTCAACGATTCAATTGTAATCCACCTGTCAAATGAGGTGTATTTTAAGTTCCTGGCTCCGGAATTCAAGTTAACCGATGGTGCAACGATTTTCCCGGCTAGCGGAACACAAAGGTCTTTCTACGAACCTCAGTATTATGAGGTTACATCAGAGAACGGACTTTGGAAGAAAAGATATGCAGTTACGGCTGTATGGGGTGAAGTTCCTGACGAAATAACTGTCTACGACTTTGAAAATGTAAAGAAAGACAACCTTGAAAGATATCACATATTCTATGAAAAGGATGCAGAAGAAAAGGAGAAATTCTCATGGGCATCGGGAAACGCCGGATATGCCTTGACGGGAGCTGCTTCAACGCTTGAAGATTACCCTGCTTTCCAGAGCGAAATAACAGGAGGTGGCCATGCAGCCTGTCTGACAACATGTACAACCGGAAGCTTTGGCCCTATGGTAGGAATGCCTCTTGCAGCCGGAAATCTGTTCCTTGGAAGTTTTGACATGATGTCAGCGGTTACTGCACCTTTGAAAGCCACTCATTTTGGAATGCAATGGAATGCTGTACCTATAAAATTTACAGGAAAATTCCAATACACACCAGGTCCGGTCTACTATGAAAAAGACATGAGTGCAGCTGGTGGAGTGAGAGTTGATCCTACAAAAAAAGACAGATGCAATATCTATGCTGTATTTTTTGAAACTACAGAAACTATGCAATATCTGGATGGTGAAAATTCACTTTCCACTGACAATGAAAACATAATAAGTACAGCTATAGTTCCTGTTGATGATACATGGGGAAATACAGAGTGGAAAGAATTCAATCTTGACTTTGTAGGAAGAGAAGGAAAGACAATCGACCCTCAGAAGATGGCTAGCGGCAAATACAGTATCGCAATTGTCATGACATCAAGCGTTGATGGTGCAACATTCTCAGGAGCACCAGGAAGTAGATTAATTGTTGATAATATTAGAATTTTCTCGCAGGTACTATGAAAAAGATATTGATTCTAGTTGTTGGATTATTGATATGCAATAACATTTTTGCAGAAGAACCGCATGGTAAGAAAGTTAACCTTGATTTCAAGGTTGGTCTTAATATTGGTGGCACGTCCCCTATTCCACTTCCAGCCGAAATCAGGGAAATCAAGGGATTCAAGCCAAACTTCAATGGTTCACTTGAAACCGACGTAAACTTCAGACTGGACAAAAATGGCAGATGGGAACTTGGCACTGGTCTTAGATTCGAAAAGAAATCAATGACAACCGATGCCCGAGTCAAGGACTACAGTATGGAAATCATTGGAAAAGGAGGAGAAAAGATGGCCGGAAGATGGACAGGAGATGTAAATACATATTATTCCGCATATAACCTTACACTCCCTATTCTTGGATCCTATAAAGCATGCCGAAACTTCAAAGTCCAGTTCGGGCCATACATTTCATACCTGTTCAATCAGGAATTCAGCGGAGATGTTTCTAATGGTTATTTAAGACAGGGTAACCCTACCGGAGAAAAAGTTGTCTTCGAAGGAGACGCAAAGGGACCTTACAACTTTTCAAACAACCTGTACAATTTCCAGTACGGACTGATGGCAGGTGTGAACTGGGAATTTGCCAAACACTTCATCGTTTCGGGTCATCTATCATGGGGTCTAAGAAATGTATTTCAGGATGATTTCAAGACCATAACATTCAACATGTACCCTATCTATTTCAACCTCGGTGTAGGTTACCGCCTGTTCTCTGAAAAGGAGAAGAAACATTAGGCTGACAATAATCAGACAAATGGCCGAATAAACAAAAAACAGCCATAAAGAAAGAAAGAAAGAAAGAAAGAAAGAAAGAAAAGATACGACCATATAGACAGAAACGGACAGCATTTCAAATTGCAGTCCGTTTCTGTTATTATACACATAATATTATGAATTAGTACTATATGGCAATAAAATTATACGATTATTCTGAAATGATCGATTGGTCAGCAGAATTGTCTGCTACCACCTGGCAAGCGACAGCAGATGGTTTTCTCATGTACTTCACAAACATCATAGCAGACAAAATAAAGGTTATTGTAGCAAAAGATACCGCGAGACACTGGCTTTCAAATATATTGTTCCATGATGCGTCATCTCCCAATGCAAGTCCCATCACTGATGCAAATGTGTTGTTGATAACATGCAATATGGTGGAGAGAATAATATTACCCGACTTATAGTATACAATCGCCAGAATAACGCCAACAATACCTGCAAAGAATATCTGACACGGATTTACATGGATGAGTCCAAACAGCAACGCAGACAATAATATTGCAGCCCAGGGTCTGATCCCGTTTCTGAGCATTCCGCCAAGTATTGCCTCACGGAAACATAGTTCCTCTATTATCGGAACCACTAAACTGATTGTTACTACCCCATAGACATTATTCATAAGACAGTCAAAGGCTGCCTCAAATATATTTTCAAGATCAATCTGTTCAGAGATAATAGACACGGAAAACAACGCTAGTATTCCAGCCACAAACGGTATAATAATAGAATATCGCTTATCCATATCGGTAAAATTTTTCTGCGCAGGACAGCAATTGCTACATACTCGTTTCCATCGTATCAGATTCATGAAGGATGCTATTATGAGAGTTATTAAGCCTGACAGGATCGTAACTGCAGAAACAACAACAGGAGACATCGCTGCCATAGCCGCAGTCTGATCCCCGGATAGAATCGCACTGGCATAATCTCTATTTGTCAATGACATTATAACAGATAGAACAACACCTAAAATACCCTGGATTGCAAGATATATAAAAGCGACAAGAATAGGCTTAACATATTTTTTCATATTCCAAGAATTTATATTTGAGTCCACTTTAAAAAGTCCAAAAATTGAGAAACGCCCCCATTCCAGAGGCCTGTAGCGGATATAAAAACCTTAAACGATACTTATTAAAGTGGACTCATATTTTGATAGCAGTCATCAATCAAGCAATCAATTTCGTAGATATTATTTCAACATGTTTCTTGTTACATTATTCTGCTGAAATTGTACAACGCTTTTTATTTCCATATAACACAAGCTGACTGGCATAGGATTTAAGTTCATCGGTTGTTATAGAATCAACAAGAGATTCATAAGATGTTATCTCATCAAGTCCTGATATCAGATAGTTACTCAGTTTACTCTGGAAAAACTGGTTGGTTTCCATATCCTTGTTGTATTTTTTCTTTGAATACTCCTTGCAACGTAAAAGATTATCTTCAGAAGGGCCATTTCTGACATATTTATCAAGTATCATATCAACCTTCTCATTAATTTCTTTTTCATTTCCGGCATTTGTCTGCAAGATTAAATAAAGAGTTGAAATTGATGGTGAAAATATCGATACATTCCCATCTGCATAGGCCATGTATGCATCACCATCTTTCTGACGTATTTCACTTACAACATCCATATCCATTGTCTGAACCAGCAAATCTGAAAGTACGATATCCCTTTGCGTACTTTTAGGCACTTCCTTTGTAAAGACCGTAATTGAATATGCAGATGGAGACTCCATCTCTTTCAAGGAGGTAATATCACTTGAGCCGGGAATAATAATATGATGAAGATTCTTTATTTCCTTCATTCTGTTCATTTGCCTGACTGAAATCGGGGACTGGAGTGATGATGAAGATATGCAGGGAACTGGAATGGAAGCTATATACTGTTCAAGTAGTGGTACCAGATCTTCTTGCTGAATATTTCCGGTTATTATGAATGAGAATGAAGAGGGATCGGAAAAGCACTCTCTGTAAAGTTCATAGGCCTTTTCGTATACGATACTTTCGACATCACCGGAATGAATCTTGTTATAGAACTCAGAATACTTGAAGACCTCTCTGTTTATCATCTTCATCGTTTCAGAAAGGAAGTTGGTCTCATTGTTTTTAAGCATTGTCATGACTTTCTGTTTCCATATCTGAAAAGATTCTTCATCGTAACGGGGAGAAGAAAACATAAGATAGACAACTTCCATCATTTCCTTTATGTCGTTTCTGGAGCAATTACCTTTTACCGAACAAAGAAGGGGATTGATTATAGTACTGGCATCAAGCTGCTTATCTTCAAGAAGTGAATACAACTGCTGCTTGCTATGAACTGCTAGTCCTCCTATTTCCGGAATCTGTTCAGCTGCAAAAAGTTCCCTGAACATGGAAACGTCGAAATTATATTTACCTCCAGGACTGACTGCATAAAGCAGAATTTCATCTTCAGCGAAGTCTGTCGTCTTTAGGTAGACTTTAGATCCATTTGAAAGCACCAGTTTTCTATATCCATAGACAAAATTCTCTGTCGAAACAACCTTGCCTTTTACAGGCAGATTAGAAATAAGAGGAATATCATAGACCATTTTATCTGGTCTTAATATTTTCTCATTGTCCACAATATCCATCAAATCTTTGACATGCTGTTCTGACACAACCGAAGATTCCGGAAGAAAACAGGATACGACAAGATTTGTACCATCATAAAGTGAAGCCATCACATTATTGACTTCATCAAGTGTGATTTCAGGAATGGTTCTTACAGCAAAAGCATATTCATCATCGATTGAAGGAATAGGTTCGTAACGGGTAAAATGTTTTACATATTCCTCCGCAAACTCAAAGCTCTTTCTGTTTGTACGTTCAATATATTGGGACTGCATTGATGACATCCAACCTTTTTTTGCCTTCTGAAGTTCAGTTTCAGAGAAACCATATTCAGCAGAACGGAGTAATTCGCGATATGTTGTCATAAATGCCGTATCGAATTTTTCCATATCCATATCAACCCAGATATCTATTGCACGCTTTGTCTTGGCAAGAATAAAATCACCGACTGAAACATAAGGATCAACAATAGGGGCAGAATTACTGTTTGCAATGAACATATACCTGGAATTCAGCATTCTAAGTATGAGTTCAACAATATATGCATCCCTAAGACATTCATATGTCTTAATATATTCCCTGTCATAGACATCCTTTTTAATAAACAAAGCGAGCCTTCCTATGGTCTGTTCTGAATCTTTCTCAACAGCAATGACTGGTTTTTCATTGTCTGCAACCATAAATTCCACTCTTTCAGGAATGGATGCACTATGCGTATGAATATCATACCCTTCCTTTAATTGATGATTTCCTTCTGCAGAATAAGCGACATCACCGGTATCAGTATTGCCGGCAGAATATAAGGAACAATTAAAATCCAGGGACTTCACCTCCTCTTCCATTTCATCTGCATCAAAGTCACCGATAATGACAATAGCCGACAAATCCGGACGTGACCATTTTCTATAGAATTCCCTTAGTTTTTCAGCATCAAAGTTCTTTATGACATCATATTTTCCAAGAATAGACCTGTCTGCATATCTGGAGCCTTCATATATCTTTGCAAACATCTTCTCCATCATCCTGTACATCGGACTTGAGGATACCCTGAATTCTTCAAGGACTATTCCCTTTTCAATTTCGACAGCTTCATCCTTGAGTGTCAACCCGCAAATCCAGTCAATCAATATCCTAAGACAATTCAAGCAGTTATCCCTGGATACGGGAACGTTTTTTATTGAATATACAGTTTCTTCAGCTGACGTATATGCATTATTTTCTTCCCCGAAACGGACACCTATAGATTCAAGATATCTTGTCATACCATCATCCGGGAAATTCAAAGAACCCTCAAAGCTCATATGCTCAAGAAAATGAGCAAAGCCTCTTTCATTATCCTCTTCTATAATTGAACCTACATTTTTTACCAGATAGAAACAGGCAAGTTCCTTTGGAGTTTCATTATGACGTATATAGTATGTCAATCCCGAGGGTAACTTGCCATATCTGATATTCTTATCTGTAATACAATATGTCATATAGTATGATATTCAAAAAAAAGTATTTTTAATCAGCGCCTGCACCTTATTCCCATCCATAACGACATTCATAATCCAAAATCAAAAAAACTATGGCAACAAGAGTTCAGCGCCACAAAATTAGCAAAATTTAATTGACGGCTCACTGACTCACAATACCATCAGAGATTCTATTATCAAATATATTTCAAGCAGCTGTTTTTCATGGTAGAAAAACACAACCGGAAGAGTCAAAACGCATATAAAATTTTGATGATAAAATGGAGAACCTATAAAGTAATGGGTAATCAGAATAATTACGCACAACGTCTAAATAGAAAAAGTGAAGAATCTAAATATTAATTGGCTATGCTATGCAAAAAGCGATATACTCTTTGCCAAGTTCATGAATAGCATTAATTATCTCCAGTTCACGAGTTTTCGACGTTATTTTAAAACATTGATGTAATTTCTCATAAGAGTTGGATTAACACCTACCCTCTTTGCAAATTCAGCTACGTTTATTTCTTTATGCACCAGGAAAAATTCCTGGAAAGGAGAAGGTACAGCATCAACATATTCAAAACTTTCAAAGGAAATATCCTCATCAAGTTCCCTCCAGTGAAATCCACTAAAACCTATTGAATAATTTCGTCGTTGTTCATCGGTCGCTGATTTCAAAGCTGGATACCAAAGATGCGACTGTTTATAGATTTTTCCAGCCTCATTATGAGCATATATAAAATCATTGTCAAAAAAATAAATCAATCTGTTTCATGTTACAACTTTTCAAAGTGATCCCTCCATCGTTTGATAATAAAAACCTTCTTCTCTTCTATTACAGCCTCAATCTTCTTTTGATCGTTCGTTTTAATATTATGCATAACACGCAATTGAAAGGATGAACCAACCAAAATCATAGATGGCAGATCAATCATTCCCCTCAATATGAACATATATTGGTTCATGTTCACGATTGTAAAAGAAAAAAAGAGAATCCAAAAAATCTAAAAATTTCTGGCATAACTATTCAATTCTTAATTCAGAGTTAGGAATTATTTTCGACACCCACAAATGATTGCCCAAATATTCTCAGGCATATTTTCGGATTACGACAAAAGAAAAGAAAAGAAAAGAAAAGAGGGTGGCCTGTAAGTCACCCTTTTGCTAGCCGCATGACAATCTAACTGCAATACACGTAGCAAAGCAAGGATTGGCATACATAGTCTGTATTCACCGATTGAGTTAAGAATTGACTGTTTTGAATACCTGATTGGGGAAAATGATTTATTATTCTGCCCAGAGGGATGCTAGGTTCAGTATTACCTGCATAGACTTTTTCATGGTGTCAAGGCAGCAGTATTCGAACTTTCCATGGAAGTTCATTCCGCCTGTAAATAGGTTAGGACAAGGAAGCCCCATAAATGATAGACGGGCTCCATCCGTTCCTCCTCTGATTGGACGTACAATCGGTTCTACACCGGCATCAAGCATGGCCTGTTTAGCGTTGTTTATTACCTTTGGATAGGGTTCAACCATTTCCCTCATGTTGTAATACTGATCCTTAAGCTGCAATGTAACAACACCTTCACCATATTTCTGATTGAGATAGTCTGTCATTGTCTGAAGGAAAGCCTTGCGGGATTCAAATATTTCACGTGAATGATCCCTTACGATATACACCGCAAGTGCATCTTCCACTCCACCCTTTGCCGACACCAGATGATAGAAACCTTCATAGTTTTCAGTATGCTGAGGCCTTTCTGTAGGAGGTATCATCGTATTGATTTCAGTCAGCACATCAAGTGCATTGACCATCTTGTTCTTTGCATATCCTGGATGAATACTGCGTCCCTGGATCTGGAACTTTGCAGATGCAGCATTGAAATTTTCATATTCAAGTTCTCCTTCAAAGCCACCATCCATCGTATATGCAAAATCTGCTCCGAATTTCTTGACATCAAAAAAATCAACACCTCTGCCAATTTCCTCGTCTGGAGTGAAACCGATACGTATTTTTCCATGCTTTATTTCAGGATGGGCTATCAGATATTCAACCGCGGTCATGATTTCAGCTACACCAGCCTTGTCATCTGCACCAAGTAAAGTCGTTCCATCAGTTGTAATCAAAGTTTTACCTTTGAAGCATGATAGTTCAGGGAACTGCTCAGGTCCCATTGAAAGATTATCATTCAGCTTAATAGGACCGCCATCATAATTTTCAATTATCTGAGGCTTTACATCTTTTCCTGGCATTTCAGGAGATGTATCAACATGGGAAATAAAGCCTATCACGGGAGCGTTTTCCTTACCAGTTGAAGCAGGAAGAGTTCCCATTACATAGCCATACCCATCCATCTGGACATCAGTCAGTCCCATATTTATCATTTCATCCTTCAAGTCAGACAGAAGGACTTTCTGTTTATCCGTTGAAGGAAATGTCTCGCTTTCCTCATTGCTCTGAGTGTCATATGAGACATATTTCAAGAATCTTTCAAGTAGTTCCATTTTCAATTTATTTTGAGTTCTTCTTTGCTTTCATTGTATCAACAACGAAATATACTATAAGTGCAACATACAATGCTACTGCAAGCCATTCTGCAGATTTAGTAGCATTCCACTCTGTAGCGAAAACGTCAACTCCGATATACTTGAGTATTGCGCTTACAACTCCCATCAAAGCACCACCGGCGATGAATCCTGACGCTATCAACGTTCCTCTGCTCTGTCTTTCCTTATTGGTATCACTATCCTTTGAACGTGTTACAAACCAGCTGATGATACCTCCCACAAGAAGAGGTGTATTCAGTTGAAGAGGAATAAACATACCAAGTGAAAAGGCAAGGGCAGGTATCCCAATCATTGTAAGAATCAGTGCCAGGGCGGCACCAGCAAAATAGAGCATCCATGGTGCATCACCGCCTGACATCAAAGGACGTATAACTTCAGCCATTGCATTTGCCTGAGGAGCAACAAGGGCATTTTCCCCGACAAAACCATAGGTCTTGTTAAGAATAATCATTACACCGGCAACTGTTGCTGCAGAAACCACTGTTCCAAGGAATTTCCATCCCTCCTGTTTTGCAGGTGATGTTCCAAGCCAGTAGCCTATTTTAAGGTCAGTTACAAAACCACCGGCCATTGAAAGTGCAGTACAGACAACACCACCGATTATTAGTGCAGCCGTCATTCCTTCTGTTCCGTTAAGACCGACAGAGACCAGAACAAGAGAAGTCAGAATAAGTGTCATCAATGTCATTCCAGAAACCGGATTTGTTCCTACTATTGCAATCGCATTTGCGGCAACAGTTGTAAACAGGAATGAAACGACAAATACAACAACAAGTGCAATTATTGTAAATAGCCAGTTATGAAGCACTCCGAACTGAAAGAAAATAAATAGAGCAAAAAGGGTTGCAATCATTATTGAGAGCACTGTCTTCATACTTATATCCATCTCTGTTCTTAGAATATTCCCTGTATTTTTCTTTCCCTTAAGTTCTGATGTTGCCATACTCAAAGACTGGGCAATAATCCTGGCTTGTTTTATAATACCTATAAGACCTGCCATGGCAATGCCACCTATACCTATTGGCTTGACATATGAACTGAATATCTTTTCTGCAGACAAAATAGCAATGTCATCACTTCCAACAGCGCCAAGCAAGGGAACAAGCACAAACCATGCAACGAAAGATCCGGCACAGATAAGCGCAGAATATTTAAGTCCTATAATAAAACCAAGACCAAGAAGTGAAGCACCGGTGTTTACTTTGAATACCGTCTTGAAATTATCTGCAGCCTGTGCTCCCCACTCAGAAATTCTGGTTGAGATTTCTTCTGTCCACCATCCGAATGTACCTACAATGAAGTCATAAAGACCTCCTATCAGCCCACTAATTGCAAGGGTCTTTGCCTGATTACCTTCGCTCTCACCTGAAACCAGCACTTCAGTTGTAGCGGTTGCTTCAGGGAAAGGATACTGACCATGCATATCCTTTACAAAGAATTTTCTGAATGGAATCAGAAGAAGAATGCCAAGTATGCCGCCAAACAGGGAGGCAAGGAAAACCTGATAGAACTGAGCCTGAAGATTAAGGATATATAGTGCAGGAAGAGTAAATATGGCACCTGCAACAATTACACCGGAACTTGCACCTATTGACTGAATAATTACATTCTGTCCAAGCATATTCTTTTTCTTACCCATTGAGCTTACACCTACTGCAATGATTGCAATAGGAATTGCAGCTTCAAACACCTGGCCTACACGCAAGCCAAGATATGCTGCAGCTGCCGAGAAAATGACAGCCATTATAATACCCATAACAACTGAATACGGTGTCACTTCCAATGGCTTGGAAGAAGGGCTTTGAACTGGTTCATATTTTTCCCCTTCAGCAAGTGGCCTGTATGCATTATCAGGAAGGGAAGCCTTCTGTTTTAGTTCTTCGTTTTCCATAAATTATATCAAATCGTTTGTAAATTTTTAATTTCAGTCTCTATGCTATTGTCAGCAGGGTTATTATTTCTATAATCCTTATTAAGGGAATCTATTTTCAAGGAATCAATCTTTGGAATATTGATATCCGGGATATTCACATCCATCTTTGGAAGTTTCAGATCCATATCCGGAATTGCATCCTTCACATGAGCAATATATGGAAATATATTCTGGTTTACATATCTGAGTGGTTCATAGAAATAACTTTCCTTAACAATCTGGGCAGGAGAAATATTCAACGTCTTTATCGTTGATAGGTATACTGAAAGAATAAGGGCAAGCAGTAACATCCATTTCCCAACAGAAAACACTACCCCAAGAATTCTAAGCGGAACAGACAGTCCCACACTCTTAAGAATCCTATCAAGGAGTTTCAGAAGCATGATTACAAGAACCATTACAATAATGAGCGTCACCACATATACCATCTGGTGACTCGCGTTTTCCATATGAAGAAGTTCTGCAACATAGTCAGAGCAGAATGTTGCAGCCCAGAAGCCAATCAGAATACCTGCTATTCCTGCAATCTGAACCAGTATTCCACCGCTCCAGCCTTTTATCAATGCGTATACAAGAAGTACACAAATGATTATGTCAATAGTGTTCATATCTGTTTCACATATTATAAAATTCCCATTGTCAACTTATTACTCCTCATAGTTCCTTACCTTACGATTACCAACTAATTGGCTTTACTACATTACTATCCCCAGGTCCTAATATCTGTCGTTATTTCTACTATTTGTATTAAATTCCCTAATTCACATTTATCGCATTCTAAGGTACTGAAATATTTTAAAAGCACAAGGCACCGTAGCTTTTGCCGATACGATGCCATGTTCATAAAATTTCTTGTTACCAGTTCTAGAATTCGTGAATTACTATACCAGAACGAAGTTTAGGTTCAAACCAGGTTGTCTTTGGAGGCATAATGTTACCTGTATCAGCAATGTTTGTAAGCTGGTCCATGGAAACAGGATAAAGAGCGAATGCAACTTTCATTTCACCGCTGTCCACCCTTTTCTTCAGTTCTCCTAGACCACGGATACCGCCTACGAAATCTATTCTCTTATCAGTACGAAGATCCTTGATTCCAAGAATCTTGTCAAGAACGAGATTCGATAGGATGGTAACATCAAGGACACCTATAGGATCTGCATCATTGAATCTTCCCTCCTTTGCCTGCATTGAATACCACTGACCGTCAAGATACATGGAGAAATTATGCAAAGCTTTAGGATGATATATTTCAGAACCTATTTTTTCAACAACAAAGTCCTCTGAAATCTTTTCAATCAACTGCGTAGAAGACAAACCATTCAAATCCTTGACTACTCTATTGTAATCAATAATTTTGAGTTCATCATCAGAGAAGATGACTGCCAGGAAGTAACAATATTCTTCGTTTCCTGTATGTGAAGGATTTGCAGCACGGCGTTCATTACCAACCAGTGCAGCCGCTGCAGTACGATGGTGACCATCAGCAACATACAATGAATCAATGGATGCAAAAATTTCAGTTATCCTGTTTATCAATGCATCATCATCAATAATCCACATCTTATGTCCGAAACCATCTTCTGCAACATAATCATATTCAGCTTTAGAAGCAGATACAACAGATGAGATTATTTTCTTTAATTCGTCATTTTTGTGATAAGCGAAGAATACAGGTTCGATGTTCGCACTCTGGGCACGTACATGCATCATTCTATCCTCTTCCTTGTCGCGACGGGTCAATTCATGTTTTTTGATCTTTCCGGAAAGATAATCTTCAAAATGACAGCAACATGCAAGACCATACTGAGTTCTGCCTTCCATAGTCTGGGCATAAACATAATAGCATGGTTTTTCATCCTGTACCAGCCACCCTTTTTCTTTCCAGAGTTTGTAATTATCCACAGCCTTGGCATAAACTTTTTCGTCATGTTCGTCAGCTATAGGATCGAAATCAATTTCAGGTTTTATGATATGCAGCAATGATTTTTCCACTGCCTCTTCTTTTGCTTCCTTTGAAGAAAGAACGTCATATGGGCGTGAAGCCACCTGACTTACAATACTTTTCGGAGGACGGACTGCCGCAAATGGTTTTACTCTTACCATATCTTCTGGTTAAATCTTATTTATTGAGCTGAAATCTACGATTTCCATTCTTAATAAAGTCAACAATCTGTTTAGCAGCTGCAATACCGGCATTGATGTTTGCTTCAGCTGTCTGAGCACCCATTTTCTTAGGAGTTGCGAAGAATCTGGTACCTAGTTTCTCGCAGTATTCAGCACTTCTTTCTGGAGCAACATCAGTAACATACTTAAGGTCTGTCCTTTCAAGCAGAGCCTTAAGAAGTCCTTCTTCATCAATAACTTCTTTTCTAGCTGTATTTACAAGAACACCATTCTTTGGCATACTCATGGCAAGGTCATAACCTATTGAGCCGATAGTCTCCTTAGTAGCTGGGATATGTATAGAAACATATTGATTCTTGCTGTAAAGATCCTTGATTGAATCCATCTTTGTTACTGAATCTTTTGCATATACGCTTGCATCAGTGATAAATGGATCATAAGCAGCAACCTTCATACCAAGAGATGAAGCAGCACGACCGACAAGTTTCCCTACATTACCATATGCATGGATACCAAGTGTCTTTCCTGAGATTTCAGTTCCTGATACACCTGAGAAGCAAGCTCTTGAAATATAGATCATAAGTCCGATGGCAAGCTCTGCTACGGCATTTGAGTTCTGACCTGGAGTGTTCATTGCAACAACACCCTTTTTAGTACATGCTTCAAGATCAAGGTTGTCATAACCTGCACCTGCACGAACAACAATCTTCAGATTCTTTGCAGCGTCAAGGATTTCCGATGTCACCTTATCTGAACGAACAATAAGTGCCTCAACGTCACTGACTGCTTTTTTGAACTGATCAACTGATGTATATTTTTCAAGGAGAACAAGTTCTCCGCCATTTTCTTCAACCACCTGACGGATTCCGTCAACAGCAACTTTTGCAAATGGCTTTTCCGTTGCTACTAATACTTTCATAATAAAATACAATAAATTATTTAGCATATTGTTTTTCAAACTCCTGCATACATTCAACAAGAGCCTGAACGCTTTCAATTGGAAGTGAATTGTAGATTGAGGCACGGAAACCACCAACAAGACGATGTCCCTTAAGACCTACCATACCATACTTCTTTGAGAAATCTATGAATTCCGATGTTTCCATATCCTTATACTTTTCACTGTATACAAATGGAACATTCATAAGTGAACGATCTTCTACAGCTACAGGAGACATGAACATTGAGTTACGCTCAATTTCATCATATAGAACTTTAGCCTTTGCCTGGTTACGACGCTGAATTTCAGCAACACCACCCTGCTCTTTAACCCACTTTAGATTCTCTCTTACGACATAGATAGGGAATACAGGAGGAGTATTGAACATCGAACCATTCTTGATATGGGTACGATAGTCTATCATTGAAGGAATTTTACGAGTAACCTTACCAAGTGCATCTTCCTTTACAATAACGAAAGTAACACCAGCAGGACCGATATTCTTCTGAGCACCGCCATAGATCATTACATATTTGCTTACATCTACAGGACGGCTAAGAATATCTGAACTCATATCTGCAATCAGTGGTACTGGACAATCAATATCCTCATGGTATTCAGTACCGAAGATTGTATTGTTTGATGTAATATGCAGATAATCCAAATCTTCTGGAATCTTGTATCCCTTTGGAATGTATGTATTATTCTTATCTTCTGAAGAAGCAACTTCAATAGTTTCACCGAAATTAACTGCTTCTTTCATTGCTTTCTTAGCCCAGACACCAGTATTGACATATCCTGCCTTCTTTTCAAGGAAATTGAATGGGACAAAATAGAACTGAGTCGACGCACCACCTGCAAGCCAAAGGACCTGATATCCTTCAGGAATATTAAGAAGCTCTTTCATAAGGGAGGATGCTTCTTCTATAACTGCTTCAAATTCTTTTGTACGATGTGAAATTTCAAGAACAGACAAACCAATACCTTCAAAATCAAGAACGGCTTTAGCTGCGCTTTCAATTACCGGACGTGGAAGAATGCTTGGGCCGGCAGCGAAATTGTGTTTCTTCATAACTAAAATATTAAATCGAAAATATTATATGTTTCAAACTGCAAAGGTATAAATTTTTCACTTAATAAATTATAAATTTGCAGTACTTATGAAAGACCTTACCCACGGAAATATCTGGAGACAAATACTGCTTTTCACCTTACCACTGATAGGTGCCAACCTGATGATGCTGTCGTATCAGCTTGTTGACAGCATAATTGTCGGGACATTCCTTGGAAAGCATGCCCTGGCAGCAGTTTCACAAAGTTATCCGGTCCTTTTCGGAGTCATTGCCCTTATGATCGGCCTGGGATCCGGAACAATCGTTGTAATCTCACAGTATTTCGGGGCGAAACAATACGATAAGGTACAACTAACTTCTGACACAATCCACATCATTCTGATTATCATAGGATTTGCAATAGGCATACTTGGATTTTTCATTTCACGATGGATATTCACATATATGGGAACCCCGGATGATGTAATGGATGATGCCGTTACATACATGAGCATATATTTGGGCGGAATTGTTTTCAGTTTCGGGTTCTACACAATCTCTTCACTTCTACGTGGCGTCGGTGACTCTGTCACGCCACTTCATCTGTTTACCGCATCATCAGTCCTGAACATATTTCTTGACATTGTTCTCATTGCAATATTCCGTTTCGGTGTCGGTGCTGCAGCATTCAGCACCATAGTTTCACAGGCCATTGTATATTTTATCGCAATTGAATATATCAACAGGAAGAAAAGCACTTTCAAAATCAATTTCCTGAAAATGAAGCTGAACAGGGCCATATGTATTCATTGCCTGAAATATGGTCTTCCGAATGGTCTTCAACAATTTCTTGTTGCACTTGGAGGTATTGTACTTATGAGTCTGGTAAGTGGTTTCGGTACGGAAGCCATTGCAGGATACGGAGCTGCCATCCGTATTGAGAGCATAGCCCTTCTTCCCGTCATGAACTTTTCATCTGCGATTGCAGTATTCACTGGACAGAATATTGGGGCTATGATGACGGAAAGATTAAAGAAAGGACTTTCCATAACACTTATCTATACTCTTGGTTGCGCACTTGCAAGCACTGTATTGCTTCAGATTTTCTCAGTTGATTTTATCGGTCTTTTCGGGAAGGATCCTCTTCTGATAGAGAATGGTGCCATATATCTGAAAATACTTTCTGCATTCTACCCTGTATATGCAGTTATGTTCATATTAAGCGGATACATGAAAGGTTCAGGTGCCGTTAGGGCAACCGTAGCAATAACCATCATTTCACTATGGTTGACGGAGATTCCTCTTGCCATAACATTATGCAAGACAACAGGTCTGATAGAAGGAATCTGGTGGGCAATTCCTGCAAGTTGGGTAATAGGTTGTATCTGTATGACCGCATACTACTATTCAGGAAGGTGGCACAACAAATCCGTCATTCACATTGACAGCACCTTTTGATTGGCAGCACAGTTATTTTCCCCTTTATTTTCTCCGTGCTGTTCATCGTATTTTCACCAATTCTAATCTCATGGGAAAATATTTTGTCTTCGCTCTAAAATCAGTTATTTTTGTGTGTTGAGTTATGCATCCATGTATAACGACATAAACAATACATTTTATCGAATTTATAAGCCTACAGTATGATAAAATCAATGACCGGATTCGGAAAAGCCGAATTCATTGCACCAGAAAGAAAAATAATAGTTGAGATAAAGAGTCTTAATTCCAAGCAACTTGATTTAGGAGTCAGAATCCCTTCAATATATAGAGAGAAAGAGAGTGAAATCAGAAGCATGATTTCAGAAAAACTTGGTCGTGGAAAGGTAGATGTTTTCATTAATGTTGAAAATATCGCCGGTGCAGCACCTGCAAATCTTATATCAGAAGAGCTGTTCAAGGCATACTATAATCAGATCAGAACAATATCAGAGTCTTTGAGTATTGAAAACAGGAATGACATCATCAGTTCTGTCCTAAGAATGCCAGGAGTTGTTGACAATACATCCATAGAAATTTCTGACGAGGAATGGAACGGACTTCTTTCCGCAACATCAAATGCAATAGACGCAATCAATTCTTTCCGCGAAACAGAGGGCGCGCATCTTATTTCAGATATTCTGAAACACGTTGATAAGATTGAAGCTCTTTCTCTTTCTGTCACACAGTATGAGAAGGAAAGAATCGACACTGTAAGGGAAAGATTGAATACAAATCTTGCCCAGTTATCCGCAACAGTTGATCAGAACCGATTCGAGCAGGAAATCATTTATTATCTTGAAAAACTTGATATTACAGAAGAAAAAGTCCGTCTTAAACAGCATATCAAATATTTTAGGGAAACTGTTGAGTCCGGACAGGATGTCGGCCGTAAACTTGGTTTCATAACCCAGGAAATGGGTAGGGAAATCAACACTACTGGATCAAAGGCAAATCATACAGAGATACAGAAGCTGGTTGTCCAGATGAAAGACGAACTTGAAAAGATCAAAGAACAACTTTGTAACATTTTATAATGATGAGCACACTTGAAAAAGTCCAAATATTGAGAAACACCCCCAATTTCAAAGACCTGTAAAAGTGGTAAAAATGACAAAAAACACTTTTTCAAGTAGACGCAATGACTGAAAGTCTAAATCTGCAATTTCTTGTGACCTTTCGTCCAACAATAGAAAAGCATATACACACAGAAACATAGAAATGGGAAAAGCTATTATATTTTCAGCTCCATCCGGTAGTGGCAAATCCACAATCGTAAGTGCCGTAATGCAGGAAATAGCGGGGCTGGAGTTCTCCATATCAGCAACTTCAAGAGCACCGAGAGGAACTGAAGTCAATGGTAAAGACTATTATTTCCTGGCTCAGGAAGAATTCAACAGAAAGGCAACCAACAACGAATTCTTTGAATGGGAGGAAGTCTATGCTGGGACTTCATACGGTACTTTGAATAGTGAACTGAAGAGAATATGGGATAAAGGAAATGCCGTAATATTTGATGTTGATGTAAAAGGTGGCGTAAATATCAAGGAAAAATTAAAGGAAGATGCAATGTCAATATTCATCAAAGTCCCATCTATCGAAATCCTCAGACAGCGTCTCATCTCAAGAAATACGGATTCAGAAGAATCCATTGCCAAGAGGATTGACAAAGCCGCATATGAAATGACTTTTGCAGACAAATTTGACATGATAATCATCAACGATGATCTGCAGACTGCAGTTAAAGAAACAAAGGCTGCCATCATCGATTTTTTGAAAAAAATAAGTACATAAAAAAAACAAATCCGACATGTTATATCCATTAAAATTTAAACCGCTTTACAAGCAGCGCATTTGGGGAGGTCAACTTCTGAAAGATATGGGAAAGAGACTTCCGGAAGGAGAAAAAATCGGCGAAAGCTGGGAAATTTCAGGTGTAGAGGGAGATGTATCCGTTGTAAAGAACGGAGCTCTTAAAGGTAATTCCCTTCAGGACCTGATTGAAATATACATGGATGAAATGCTAGGAGAAAAGGCATTTGAAAGATATTCAACAGAATTTCCTATTCTTATCAAACTGATTGATGCCCAGGACAATCTGTCAATTCAGGTCCATCCGAATGATGAACTTGCAAAGAAACGTCATAATGCTTACGGGAAAACTGAAATGTGGTATGTAATTGACCACGAACCAGGTGCCAAGCTTATGGTTGGGTTCAACCAGAAAGTTGACAAGGAACTTTACAAAAAGTATCTGTCAGAAGGACGTCTTGATGACCTTCTGACAAAATACGAAGTCCATAAAGGAGACACATTCTTCATACCAGCCGGAACGATACATGCAATCGGCAAGGGAATACTTGTTGCTGAGATACAGCAGACATCAGATATCACTTACAGGGTATTTGACTACAACAGGGTCGATAAGGACGGAAAGCCACGAGAACTACATACAGAGCTGGCACTTGATGCCATAGACTATAGTGAAGGCGGTCAGTATCTGATTAAAAGAGAACCTGTTGACAATGAATCAATCAACCTTGTGCATTGCAATTACTTTGACACTAACCTTCTGAAAATCAAGGGTTCTTGCGAGAAGAGATTTGAAATATTTGATACATTCGTTACATACGTCTGCCTGGACGGCTCACTGAAAATCAAGTGGGCAGAAGGAGAAGAAACTCTTAAAAGAGGTGAAAGCATGTTGATACCTGCATCTATCCAGAGATGGACTATGGAAGGTGAAGGTACTGTACTTGAAAGTTACATTCCACTTGATTTTTAACAATTGAGTCCACTTGAAATAGTCCAAATATTGAGAAACACCCCAATTACAATGGTTTATACTAGTGGTAAAAACGACAAAACATACTTTTTCAAGTAGACTCACCATTAAATAGAATAGAATTATGTTTGAAAACGACAAGAGGGTTGTCATGACCCTGGATGCAGGCGGTACGAACCTTGTATTCACAGCAATTCAAGGGAACAAACAGATTATTGAACCAATCCGCTACCCATCTGAACCAAATGATCTTCAGAAATGTCTTAACGTAATCGCAAAAGGTTTCGAAGATGTAAAAGCTGCACTTAATGTTGAACCTGTAGCAATAAGTTTTGCATTTCCAGGACCTGCTGATTATGCACACGGAGTGATAGGAGACCTTCCTAACTTCCCATCATTCAGAGGCGGAGTCGCACTTGGAGGTTTTCTTGAGGAAAAATTCGGAATTCCAGTATTCATCAACAATGATGGCAGTCTGTTTGCATATGGCGAGGCTCTTGGTGGCCTTCTTCCATATATCAACGGGAAACTTAAAGAAGCCGGAAGTCTTAAAACATACAAGAACCTGCTTGGCCTTACTTTCGGTACTGGATTCGGAGCAGGAGCTGTAATTGATGGTCACCTAATTATCGGAGACAACAATTGCGGGGGTGATATCTGGTGTTTCAGAAACAAGAAGTTCCCTGGTAAAATCATAGAAGAATCTGTAAGCATCCGTGCGGCAATCCGCGTTTACAAGGAAAAGGCAGGAATTACTGGTGAATGCAATCTTACTCCAAAGGATATATTTGATATTGCTGAAGGAACAAAAGAAGGCAACAGACAGGCTGCAATCGACAGTTTCGCTGAAATGGGAGAAATGGCTGGTGACGCAGTTGCCCAGGCCATTACAATAGTTGATGGTATAGTTGCCATCGGAGGTGGACTGACAGGTGCTGCCAAGTATATTCTTCCTTCAATGATAAAGGAAATGGGATCAAATTTCGGGACATTTGCAGGTGACAGCTTCCCAAGAATGCAGTTCACTCCTTACAACCTTGAAGATGAGAAAGAGTGCGCTACATTCCTTTCTGCATCCGATACCATGGTGCCAATCCCAGGTTCAACAAAGCAAGTTAAATACAACAGCATCCGCCAAATTGGAGTCGGTCTGTCAAAACTTGGAACAAGCCAGGCCATCTGTATAGGAGCCTACGCCTTTGCCCTTGCCAGCATAGACAGCAAATAGGCCCATATAGCATACCAGCACATCAGTCAAAAACAAAAATAATCTCTGTTTTTACATACATGAGTCCACTTTAAAAAGTCCAAAAATTGAGAAACGCCCCATTCCAGAGGCCTGTAGCGGATATATAAACATTAAACGATACTTATTAAAGTGGACTCATACATAAATACCAAAACATGAAAGACACTCCAGCAAAATCCTAGCGTGTCTTTTTGTTTTGGCGTATAGGCCTTATTGTTCAGTTGAAAATCTATATACAAACGACAACCGATAACATAAAAAAATCAATTATCATCATAGTGTCCATAAGATTAAAGAATGAGTCTACTTGAAAAAGTATGTTTTGTCGTTTTCCAACATAGGGAAACACGCTTTTTTCAGATGAACTGATATTTACTTAAGACAGATTGTAACAATACTCATAGCAGGCAGAGTGAATGTAAGCCTGTTGTTCCTAATTGAATAGTTATTGAAAGGAGCATTCTTAACTTCATCCGGTTTCTCAAATGAATTATGGTCGTGAATATCTTTTGATACAAGAATCTGTCCTCCGTTTGCCTTGTACTGACTGTCGGATGTTAGTATACAGTCAATTTCATTGTCTTTTGTCAGGTTGACGTTTACGAATGAAATGTTAATCTCTCCGTTTGCATTCTTTGATGAGGATACGACAACTTCCGGAGTCTGCTGATTGATTTTCTCTGTAATGACATTTGAAGGAAGAAGGGTAGCATCCTGGTGAACCTTGTACATATCAAATATGTGATATGTAGGTGTTTTTATCATTTTTTCATCCTTTGTCAGGAAAAGTGACTGAACTACATTGACAAACTGAGCTATGTTTCCCATTCTGACCCTGTCGCAGTGATTGTTGAAAATGTTCAGTGTCATACCTGCCAGAATAGCATCTCTCATACAATTCTGCTGGTAAAGTAAAATTGGATCTGTTCCCTCTTCAACGGTGTGCAATAGTCCCCATTCGTCAACCATCAGACCTACACGCTTTGCAGGGTCATATTTGTCCATAATGGTTGAGTGATTTGTGATGATATTCTCAATATCATAGCCTCTCTGCATTGTCTGGTAGTATTTTTCATCATCAAATTCCAGTGCACGTCCGTTTCCTATGGTATAATAGTGAATAGATAGTCCGTTGATAAAATTGCTAGCGTTTCTCATTAACACTTCTGTCCAGTTGTAATCTGTTGATCCCGCTCCAACACCGATTTTGTAAAGACGGTTTCCACTGTAGCTTTTCATGAATGTTGAGTATTGTCTGCATACATCGGCATAATGTTCAGCAGTCATGTTTCCTCCGCACGCCCATGTTTCATTGCCAATCCCTATAAATTTTACCTTCCAAGGTTTGTCGCGTCCGTTCTCTCTTCTAAGGTCTGCCATCGGGCTTTTACCGTCAAAAGTCATATATTCAATCCATTGTGCGATTTCCTGAACTGTACTGCTGCCGACATTTACACTGATATATGGTTCTGTTCCTACGTATTCGCACATATTGAGGAATTCATGAGTACCGAAGGAATTGTCCTCAGGCAAGCCACTCCAAGGTGTGTTGACCATAGTAGGTCTTGATTCCTTTGGACCGATACCGTCTTTCCAGTGATATTTATCTGCAAAACATCCACCCGGCCAACGCAAATTCGGAACCTTAATTTCCTTCATTGCGTCAAGGATGTCTTTTCTGACTCCGTTTACATTTGGAATGGATGATTTTTCACCGACCCATAAACCGTCATATATACAATGGCCAAGATGTTCTAAAAAATGTCCGTAAATGTCTCTCGATATGATATCCTTTCCCTCAAATTCATTAACCGTAACAATGGTTTTCTGAGCATTAGCGCACAGGCATAGTCCTAATGCTACAATGCAAAAGTAAATTCTGTGTAATTTTTTCATATTTGTTTGTTGAGTCCACCGTACAAAGTCCCTGGACTCGTAGGACATATTAAAAAATAATAATGTAAGGTCTCAACCTGAGCCTCCAAAAATTGTTTTTTCGAAAATTTCCGATTGTTTATCGATAATTTCTCATCTTCATTTATTTTCTATGCGCGAAAATTCCGCAGAGAGTTTTATTGTTTTCGACTTCGCTTAGCATTTGAAGTTAAAAATAGGACTTTTTAAGGTGGACCCATTAATGAAAATCTGAAACAAATATTTCAGAAGGATTATCCAGCGGAACAAATTTACCTTCAGACGAACGACCGAAAACAAAAGAATCTACGCCATTTGTTACCATCACATATCTACAGGAAAGTTCATTATTATATTCAAAAACCTGAATAAGCACCTTCTCTGTTATTGGAACTGATGGAGCCTTGCATTCTATCACAAAAAAAGGAGACAAATCTTTTAGATAGACAACAAGATCTGCACGAAGTGAACGGCCAGCAACATTGAGAACAATTTCACGGCCAATCAGTGCTGGCGCAACACCATTCTTTTCCAACCAAGTAATCACATTTTGACGGACCTTTTCTTCAGGAGTTTCCTTTAGATACACGCCACGGATCTTATCAAAAATCAATCCATTAGAGGACATTACTGCTGCTTTTTTAATTTCTGGAATGGAATATCAAATGACTTTGGAATATCTGTTGAAAAGCTCATCTGCTCTTCTGTTTTTGGATGAAGGACTTCAACAAGTCCTGCGTGAAGAGCAACCCTCCGAATCGGATCTGTCTTTGCGCCATATTTTTTATCGCCCGCTATTGGATGGCCAAGATAAGACATATGAGCACGGATCTGATTCTTTCTTCCAGTTTGAAGATGAAGTTCCAAAAGAGTGAAATGAGTTCCCCTCTTTAGGACTTTATAATAAGTCTTTGCTATTTTCCCGATAGGACTTAAAGTAGCAACAACTTTGAGTGCCTTCGTCTCAGTCAAATAAGTTTCAACGGTATCTTCATCCTTATTCATAACACCTTCAACAACAGCATAATATTTTCTGTCGACAACTCGTTCTTCCCAGTTATACTGTAGAGCATGTTGAACATTGATACTCTTAGCAAAAATGATAACGCCTGAAGTCTCACGATCAAGACGATGCACTATGAATATCTTGGCGTCAGGGTTGAACTGCTTTACATAATCACTTACAATATTATATGCAGTTCGGGTCTTTTCCCTGTCTGTTGCAATGGAAAGAAGGCCTTCTCTTTTGGATACTACAATTATCTCATCATCCTCATACAACAACTTTACAAGAGAACTTCTCATACCTGGCTTCTGCATGGAGAAATCAACTATAACCTTATCACCAGGTTTAAGTTCGGCATCAAATTGAGTTGTAGGGATATGATTAATGGAAACCTGACGGTTTCTCAAATAGCTCTTTATAGTAGTTTTACTACCTTTGACATTATTGAACAGAAACTCCAACAAAGGTCCCTGCTGCTTTACTACAAGTTGAAGTGGATTATTCATACTCGCAAAGTTAATAGAATAACTTAATATTGCTACCTTCTTGAACGAACAACATTAGAACAGAACATTCAAACATATCAACTTAGAGTCCACTTTAAAAAGTCCAAAAATTGAGAAACGCCCCCATTCCAGAGGCCTGTAGCGGATATAAAAACCTTAAATGATACTTATTAAAATGGACTCAACTTATAAAAGGCGCAAATAATTTTCAAAAAATCTATTTGGAATATTTTAGAAAAACATTACCTTTGTGGCGCTATTGGAGGTCGCATAGCTCAGCTGGATAGAGCAACAGATTTCTAATCTGTCGGTCGGGGGTTCGAATCCCTCTGCGATCACAACAACATAGAGATTCAACGAAATTAATTGATATTTCGTTGAATCTTTTATTTTTCCATCAGACTAAAAAAAACCTTAATCCTCTGCTACCATCAAAAGGGGTCACCAGTAAAAGTATGTATGGAGAGCAAAGTATCCAAGAAAAGATAGATTCTGACCACAGGCCTATTTTGCAAGAGTCAGAATCAACCTGCGTTAATCTAAAGGCATCGGTAATTTCCGAAAGCGTAACGGAACAGAGACATACATCCGTTGAATTTAATGAAATTTAGTATATTTGTCTTGAGATACTTGTCTTCTCGATTGTACACGTTTAATATCATCATAAGAAAATGGCATGTTTTATTGTTCCAATGGCAGAAGCAATAGTGGTTTCTGCACTGAATAGAAAAAACAACAGGGAAAATAACAGTAATAACAATAGTAGTAGTAACAACACCTGTTCTTGTAACAACATATATCGTAATAACTGTAGCAGCGGTGATAAAAGTAATGGCAGTAAGTTGAAGTACCTTTCTGCAATGCTCTGGGGAGGATCATCCTTGCTTGCTATAGAGCATCTATACACAGGAGAACTATGGACAACAGAACTTTCCGCCATGCTGGAGGAGATGGCGACAAGAGGAGTTGCAATGGCTGCTATGGTTACCATTGTCTGGACTATAACATGCAGGATAAAAACGAAGTCCCTTATCCTTCAGCGACAAAGTACACTGGCCCTGCTTGGAGCCGTACTTATGGTTCTTGTTGACATAGCACTTTAAAGTGTTTTTGCATCCCGTTCAAGGCGGGATGACTGGCACACCGGAATGATTCCATAGGGAACATTATTAAGCGGGACATCACTAAGCGGGGACAATATCACGCGGATATGATTATTTGGCATTCATTTTTCAGTTTCGTAATTAATTTTCGTCATTAATATGAAATTCTGGGTATATCTATTGATTCTTGGTCTGGCGTTGGTATTTCCATGCCAAAGTGTCAACGCTCAGAATACAATAAAATATGCTGTTCAAATCAAGCATGACAAGAAAATAATACATCCGGAACTGATGAATCTACCGGATGGCACCTCTGCCCTTTCGCTTCTGAATCTCCTACCCGAATTGCTTGACAAGAATTTTGAAGAATGTTTCAACAAATACGAAATTAAAATTGAGGATGTAAGTGTCGAGGAATCAAAGGACCTGATACTTACCAATCTGAGAATAGAAGACATCAAGGAAATAGAGATATCTGAATCACCCGTAACCAGCTTTGAGAAAAACGGACAGGGAGGCAGCATCAACATCATACTGAAGGATGTAAATGAAAAGGCCTCGGGATATGTTTCAGCAAATTATTCAAATTTCAACTATCTGACACCAACTGCATTTTTTGGAATCAAACGCAAAAAGTTGTCCATCAAGGCAATCGCAGCATATGAGTATTATGATCCAAAAGAAAAGAATGCTTTCATCACTTTCTATGATGGCGAAACAAGCAGCAAAGAAACATCGGACTATGTAGAGACAACGGATTTCCTGTCAAACACCCAGATGGCCAGGGTATATCTGAGATATGACCCTACTGAAAATGATATCCTGAAGTTTTGTCTGTCAGACAATTATACCAAAAGTGACGGAAGTCTCTCATCCGATCCGAAATACACCATACTTGAAAACAATGATATATTGAAAAAACTGAATTTAAGGGCAAATTCCAAATACGAGCATATTTTCAGGGATCAGTCAAAACTGGTAGTCGAGGCCAACTACAATTATCTACCATCAAGGAATGATGTGACAGTATATGACTTTCTGGAATTCAATTCAGATTCGCGGAAGCATAACCTCGGCGGCAACGTTGAATATTCCCTTAACATATACCGCTCTGAAGCAAAAGCCCACACCATTAAGTTATTGACCGGAAGCGACTATAATATTTCAAATCTGTCTAGCACTTCATATCAAAGCAACGAACATTTTCCTGCTTATTCAAACATTAACAGCAACACCTACTTCGTCGCCCCATTCCTGAAACTGGACTGTCAGTTCGGAAAGTTTTTCCTCAAATCAATATTTGAATACCAGATATACAATTATAGTGTAAGTTCCGCAAATAACTGTTCACATACATTTCAGAACAATTTGACAGGGAAACTGGCTGTCGGATGGCAGTTCAATCCTCATCATTATATCAGACTTGTCTATGACAAGAAATTAAAGAGACCTTTAGATGAACAGATATTTCCATATTTTGTCTATAGTCCTACATTAGGGACGTATGTTGTCGGAAACACCGATTTAAGACCTATGACATCCAACGAGGTGAAACTAGAGTATATTTCGGATATTACAACAAAGAACAACACCTCAATAATCCTTAATGCATCTGTCAATTACATAAGAACTGACGATGTAATCCAGGAAGTTACCATGTCTTCATTCCCATACGACTATCTTACTTTCAACAATGACGGCAACAAGGACATATTATGCAATAGTCTTATGTTCTATTTACGTAAGAATATTTTTTCCTTCTCCGTTACAGGCAACCTATATTTTGACAGGCAATATTATAGTGGTAATAAGGATTACAGCACATACTATATCTTATCATGTCAGTCATCTTTGAATTTCAAAAGTGGCTGGATGGGAACCATCAATTTAGTTTATAGCAGTTCCATTGAATCAGCAAGTATGAGCATAGGGGATGTTCCATATGGAAGATTATCTGTAGGAAAGGCATGGAAACATTTTCAGATAAATGCTTTCTGCACGACAGACCTTAGTGGAAGACAAACTGACATTTCATATAGCACAAAGCAGATAAGATACAAAACATATTACTCAACAACTCCGACAATAGGGCTATCAGGGAAATTTAAGTTTTAATAGAATTTGTTTAATAGCAAAAGATTAGTACCTTTGCCATAGAAAATAAGAGAACAAACATTTAAGGTCTTGCCGGATAGTAATATCTGACGAGGTTTTTAATTTTTTATATTATGGCTCAGTATCATTATGTAACACAGGAAGGCTTCAACAAATTGATGAAAGATCTTGAAGCTCTTCGCGCACAGCGCCCGGTAATATCAGCACAGATAGCTGAAGCGCGTGACAAGGGTGATTTATCCGAAAATGCAGAGTATGATGCAGCAAAAGAAGCACAGGGTATGCTGGAAATGCAAATTTCCAAACTGGAGGCAACAATAGCAAATTCACGCATCATCGATACATCAAAAATCAACACTTCATCTGTTCAGATGCTAACAAAAGTTAAGCTTATGAACCATACGATGAAACGCGAAATGGTTTACACTATCGTTTCTGAAACAGAAGCCGACCTTAAAAATGGCAAGCTTTCTGTAGGCACTCCTATCGCAAAAGCATTGATGGGCAAGAAAAAAGGCGAAACGGTAGAAGTACAGGTTCCGTCAGGTATTATGAAACTTGAAATCCTGGATATTACAATCTAGTCTCATTTTCAAAATAATTCTTCTCAGAAGAAATATTTTCCAAATATTCCAAAACAACAAATCCCGTTCAATGAACGGGATTTATTGTTTTATATAATTTTTGTTTAGACTTAGAAAGAATCTAATGGAACTATAGTTTCACATAGTTATAGTGAGGACCGAAACGTTCAAATGCAGCACGGTCAAGTTCTTCCCTATGTTCAGGAGCAGCAACTGATATTACAAGTTTCGCTCTTTCCTGAAGAGATTTACCATAAAGATCAACTACGCCATATTCTGTTACAAGGTAATGCATATGGGCTCTTGTTGTAACGACTCCGGCACCTGGATTAAGGACAGGAGCAATCTTTGAAAGACCCTTATTAGTAACTGCTGGCATAGCGACGATAGCTTTACCACCTTTTGAAAGTGATGAACCATAGATAAAATCAATCTGTCCGCCTACACCTGAATAATGTTTTGTACCAAGTGAGTCAGCACAAACCTGCCCAGTCAGATCAACCTGAAGCGCAGAGTTTATAGCTACGAATTTTTCATTCTGAGAGATGATATATGGATCATTTGTATACCCTACGTCCATCATACGTACACCAGGGTTGTCATTGATGAAATCATAGACAGTCTGAGAACCCATAAGGAATGTTGAAACCATCATGCCCTTATCAGTCTTCTTGTTTTCGCCATTGATAACGCCCTTTTCAACAAGTGGAAGGACACCATCAGCGAACATTTCTGTATGAATACCAAGATTCTTATGATTACCAAGCTGAGCCAGCACTGCGTTTGGAATGGCACCGATACCCATCTGAAGGCAGGAACCATCTTCAATGAGACTTGCGCAATATTTACCAATCTTTGTTTCTACTTCATTTGGTTCCTTGAAAAGAGCTTCAACAAGCGGAGTATTGTCTTCGCACCAAATATCAATCATTGACGTACGGATCATAGCATCTCCGAATGAACGCGGAACGTTAGGATTGATAACGGCAATTACAGTCTTTGCAAGTTCAACAGCAGCAAGTGTTGCATCAACTGAAGTACCAAGGGAAACATATCCATGCTTGTCAGGAGGAGAAACCTGAATCATTGCAACATCAATTGGAAGAGCACCGCAACGATAAAGTTTCTGTGTTTCACTCAGGAAAATAGGAATATAGTCTGCATAACCAGTCTGTGTCTGTTTACGAAGGTTTGAACCTACAAAGAACTGGTTTGAATAGAAAATACCTGCGTATTTTTCATCTGCATAAGGTGCAGGGCCTTCAGTATGAAGGTGGTGGATATAAACATCCTTTAATTCGCCGTTATCAGCACGACGACACATAGCCTGAATAAGACACTGAGGTGCACTTGCAACTGAGCTCAAGTGTACATGATCACCACTCTTGATGACCTTCACTGCCTCATCAGCTGAAACAATTTTAATTTCACTCATAATGATTTATATTTATTGTATATCAAATCTGTATACCTTACTCTGGACATAATCCGTTATCCAGAGATTCTTATCAATAACAAGAATTGATGTTGGAGAACAAAGCCTGAATCCAGAGTCGATGAGTCTTGGAAGTTCCTTCATGTCACTCATGCATTTATATAACATGGGCTGAGAAATCTCATTAGTCTTCAATGCTGTAAAATAGATGTGTCCTTCACCTGAAACATCAAGACCAAGATACTGTCCAGGAGTCATTTCCTTATTTATTGGCTTGAACGGATTCTCTTTTTCGCTTGTCAGATCTGCTACATATACAAGACTTGAATCCGAAATTTCCGACTGGAATGAATTGACAAACAACCTGGAACCTGAAACCGCCATCATTCCCGCTCCTGGAAGTTCTGCAAGAAGCGTAGCGCGGGCCTGAGAAATAATGCTTACATTTCTTAGATTAATACCGAAAATGTGTCCTGTATTATTTACAGAGACAATAAGCATATCACCTACAATCTCAATATCTGTCAATGTAACCTCTCCCTGAGGAAATTTTATCTCAACAGGAGGGTTTGTAATTTTCTTAAGGTTATATACAACAATCTTTCCAAGGTCAGCAACAAAGAGAATGTTATCATATATTGCCATACCCTTTGGAGCAACAAGTCTTCCATCAGGACGGATGAACGTCTTTACCACTCCCCCCTGGATAGCTGAGATAAAACCTTTCCCTTCCTTTACTTCATCCGACAAAGCTTCGACACCAGAATTGGAAACAAGAATCATATTCTTATATCCGACCATACCATATGGGAAAGAAAGTCCCTGATCATATTCAGAAGGCATCCTATCATCCTGTCCATCCTTAAAACCGGAAAGCAGAATAACGGACAAAGTCAGTAATACATATATGACAAGACTTCTTTTCATGAGCACAAAACTTGTCCAAAGTTAAACAAATATCCTCATTAAAAAAAAGTCAAATTCGAAAATCTTCAGGAAGTTTGAATTCTGAAACAGGATAAGATCTTACAGTACCTGAATCCACGAACCAGAAATAATCAGAATACTTTCTGGCAAGTTCCATTTCATGGGTTGAAAATAACACTAGCTTGCCAGACTGAACTGCAAGTGAACGCAAAAGAGAATGTATCTGGACACGATTTGGAACATCAAGAAAAGCTGTAGGTTCGTCAAGTACGACAACAGGTGTCTGCTGTGAAATTGCCCTTGCGATCATAACCCTTTGTCTTTCGCCGTCACTAAGTGTAGCAATATACCTGTCTGACATTTCAAGAGCAGAAACAGAGACCAATGAGTCTTCCACAATCTTTTCATCTTCTATGGAAAGTCCCCCATTCCATCGGGATGAATTAACCCTTCCCATTGCAACAACATCCTTGACTGTAAGATATGCAACATCTATTGAAGCAGTGGAAACATAGGAAAACACCGATGATCTTTCAGCAATTGACATTTTTCCGACATCCTTGCCATCCACCTCAATTTTTCCTGAAGATAGAGGTTGAAGTCCTAAAATGGCACGCATAAAAGTACTCTTGCCGGTTCCATTGCGACCGACAAGAGCTATTACACTGCCATCACCAGCTGAAAGATTCACACCTTCAAGCAGAACCTTTTTGCCGTAGGACAAGGAGATATCTTCAACTGAAAGATGCATTAAAGAACACGGAACTTGAAAGTTTCAGCTTTCAGATCTTCATTTGCTTTAATAATCTTGTTCTTCATCCCTTCCTTGAATGCCGAGAATTTTTCTGCAAGTTTCTCATCGGAAAGAGCCAGCATCTCAATTGCCAGGATCGCTGCATTCTTTGCAGCATCAACAGCAACAGTAGCAACTGGAATTCCGGATGGCATCTGCAATATGGAAAGAACACTATCCCACCCGTCCATTGAATTGGATGAACGGACTGGAATACCGATTACAGGAAGTGTAGTAGATGCAGCTATTACACCTGGAAGATGGGCTGCGCCGCCCGCTGCAGCAATAATCACTTTGACTCCCCTACCCTTTGCTTCCTGTGCAAATTCAGCAACTTTTTCGGGAGTACGGTGAGCTGAAAGTGCAAGAAGTTCAAACGGAACTTCCATTTCATCTAAAAATTCTGCTGCCGCACGGACAACCTTCATATCTGAAGTACTGCCCATAATTATTGAAACTATCGGATTCATATAATTCCTTGATTAATAATACAATACTTTATTGTTACTTACATCTGAAATGACACTGGATTATTTAACTATGACAAATGTACTGAATAATATATATCTTTAAGAAAAAAACTAAAATGGACCCAAAGAAACACCCTTGCAGCAAATGCATACTTCGTGCCATGTACGACAAAAAGCCAGATTCAATTATTGGACGTTTCTGGAGATGGCATATTAAATATTGTCCGGGATGGAAATCCTACTTCAAGCTACTTGATGACAATAGTAAGGAAGAGCTTATAAAAAAATATGGACTGAAGTAGTCACTCTCACTATTAGGCAATAATTCTACACTGCCAAATGCTCCGCCCAAAAAAGTAAGAGATAAATCGAGCCTTATTGAGATAGTTCAGATTTGAAGAAATCTCTTAGTTTGCCCGTTGCATTTGCACATATCGAATGCCATCCCGCACGAAGGGCGGCCTCGCAGTTTACTGCATTATCGTCAATAAGAAGAGTCCTTGACGGATTAAGTCTACACCTGTTTTCAACATATCTGAATATTTCAATATCAGGTTTCAGAAGTCCTATCTGATACGAAACGATTATATCATCAAAAAGATTGAAGATATCAAAGTGCTCTCTTAGATATGTGAATCCGTTTTCAGAATAGTTGCTCAGTACAATAAGCTTCTTTCCATGCTCCTTGCAAAGTCTAAGGACATTTGCTCCTTCCTCCTTTACACTTTTGCACTCCATCCAATGGCGCATTGCAAAATCAATATCCTGGCGAAGATCCTCTCTCCATCCTGTCATAGCATCTATTGCCTCATCGAGTTTAATCATTCCAAGATCTAGCATTATCCAATATGGTGATTTATAGGTCCTTGTGTACACTTCATCCTCATCCTTGAAATTGACTGACTGGAAAATGGATTTGAATCCAGGGGTAACAAGAACATTTCCAACATCAAAGACAACCGTATCTATTTCATCCCAGGGCATTTCCCTATACAGAGTATCTATTGTTTTTCTCATTGATGTAATCAAGATAATCTTTTCCTATTCCTTTTCTTTCCCACATCAGGCACATCTTGTACCCTAGCGGACTGAATACTATTTCACATAACAATTCAAAGAGAGCCGCAGTGCAAGCGCAGACTACGACCTGGATCCAGCTCCATCCGAAAAATACATGGCTTACAATAATTGCAAATATAAGGTTATCTACAAACTGCGCAAAGGCAGTTGAGACATATGACCTTATCGCAAAGTTTCTGAATCCTCTTGATTTCACGCATCTGGATACCAGATAATTGACCAGGGAGTTTACAGCAGAGGAAACCATCATGGAAAATGCAGAACCAAGTACTACATACCACGTTCCACCTATTGTACGATTTAGGACGTCATCGACAATCTGCATTTCATTTTCACTATAGTATTGTCCCCAGTGACCAGGTGCCAGAGAGATAAGATAAAAGAAGAGGCAGATAATCAGATTTACAAATATTGAAAACAGAGAAACTTTCAAGGCCGCCATAGGACCATAGCGCCTGCACATCATATCCATTGCAAGAAAAGCAAACCAGCTTAGTGCAAATCCGCAGTCCAGAGCCATATAATCATTGCTGTAAAGTTCCTTGTTTGCAAGAAGATTCATCGCCACTACAGTGAGGACAAAAAGCGATGTTAGAATCGGAGGAATACTACGAAGAAGAACTCCATACTCCTGACATTCCCGTTTGATAAGATTTTTTATTGCTGATACTTTCATATGCCCTTTATGTTTTAGTTTCTATTGCGGAGGATGACAGGCCCAGAACTCCGCATTTGCACGGCAAAGATAATCCAAAAAACCGACAAAAGTTATAATCCCAAATTCATAAGCAACAGAAGAAATGAATACAAAAGCTATTGCAATAATAACATTTCCCAATACTAATACCTTAAATTAACAACATCAATATATGAAACCGAATAGGTCACCTAGTTTCAATTTCGTACCAAACACACATCAATCCCCGCTGTACAGACAAAGACAAGCCTGAAGAGCCTACCTCGTTTCAATTTCGTTCCAGATATACATCAATCCCTGCTGTACAGACAAAGACAAGCCTGAAGAGCCTACCTCGTTTCAATTTCGTACCAGACAGTCTTGTATTTATCACTTATTTCTATTACCGCCACTCCATCACTACCTCTTGATACTGGGACTTCAATCTTTCTTGCACCTTCTTCATCAAGAGCCCAGCAACTGGTTCTTGAAGCTTTCGACGAAAGAGTGATTCTGCCATTGATGCCCTCTGTCAGCATAGGTCCATGTCCCCAATCCTCATTGCGGGAATGAATCTTTGTCGTCGGATTGCCATTTTCATCCAGTACCTGGGTAAATTTCTGATCCGTATGCTTTGTATATCCGGTAGCAACAAGAAGCGCTGAACTCTTCCGGGCAAAGCCATTTGCTTTCTGACTTACAAGAGATACAGTACTCCATCCAAGTTTTGTAGCGCCCAACTCAAAGGATATTCCATCCCCAAGGTCGATAATCCTGCCTGCAGGAAAACCAGAGAACAACTTGGTATTTTTTGTACGCACAACAAAAATACCCTTGTCTGCAATAGCATTATTCCACTCTATCTCCTTAGTATCACTTATCTTCACATCCATCAAGGGCTCTTCTTCAAAAGACCTACCTTCTGTCGCATTGAAATCCACAGATGTCTTGTGCAACAGAAAATGAGCAGAGGTATATTTGCCATCAGTTGCATATTTCTCAAACAGAGTATGAACACCATTTTCCTTCTTTTCACACCACCCCTTTTCAAATTGTTTTCTTGTAAATGGAATGACAACTTCAGTGTCAGATTCCCTTACATCACCCCTGAGCAACATTGAAGAACACGCAATAAAATGTGCAAAGGCATCTGTTCTTGCGCAGTAAGTGAAATTATAAGGCAGATAATCTATCTCCTCATTTGAAAGATTATTGTATGAATGGGCGATAATGGCATCCCAGCCCTGGAACGCGGCAAATGCGTGAAGCATCGGCTGACCTTCTGCACCGTACATGATAGGAAAAGGGAAATTACATTCTGAAATGGTATAAGGGCGGTCACTTGGTCTAAAGCACGCCAAACTACCAAGGTGTCCTCCCTTCCTGTCATTTATCATTGCAATATTGTTGATTGTCCATCTATCCTTGTCGCCTGAATGTTCAGGATGACACCAGTATCTGTGCATATCAAACCAGTCCATATCCATCACAGCCCATGGTGTTGAATAGCTAACCTGAGTAGAAGTGACAGGAACCTTGACGCCAAGTTCTTTTATAAGAAAATCCCTTTGTTTTACCCAATGATTTCTGTCAAGGGCTTCAAGGGCCTCCAGAGTGCTGAGTTTTTCTGCCTCACTTGATGCCCAAAAACTTTTCAGGTCAACCATCCCCTCTTCCTTAAGCCATCCATAATGGTATGATCCAAATACCGCATCCTCATTGTTAAGTTCAAATAGTGCCACTGCAGGATCTGAAGCAAGAGTCAAACCTGTATAGGGATTTACGTGGCTTAGAAGCACTTTTTCAAAATCAAGCTCTTTCTGAAGGATTTTAGGATCAAGTGCATTCTTAGTCTTGAACGGACGTCCGACAAGGAAATTCACATCAAGGTATATACCATGCAGCTTAAGCTGATATATAAGGTATTCGAAAAGATCCAGCTGAACAGGATCAAGTGTACAGTCTGTACCATCATCCACAAGCAGCCCCTTTTCCTTTATCATCCTGAACGAATAGGTTGAAAGGTCATAGAAATGAAGACGGGCCATATTGATTCCAAAATGGGCAAGTCTTTCAGCAAGTCTTTCAGCCATCTCATGGGATGGGAAGCAGGCGCCTCCTACAATGTTTACACCATTGAACACTACACGGCCCTTGTCATTGTAAAAGTGTTTTCCTTCTATCCTTGTAAAGCCATATTTTCCGGCAGGGGCATCTACATATGAACTGAAGTCAGTTACACCTGCGGCCATCTTGTAAGAAATAACAAACGGAAACAGTCCCTCATCGGAAGGTATCTGATTAGGTTTAAGTTCATCTGCCTTGACAAGTGTAATAGCCGACAGCATGGCCAACATGGATAGAAATAATCGTTTCATTTTAACAAGTGTTTTTGTGTTTTCGTTTCAATTACCCCACAATTTACTGAAAATATATAAGATGGCAATTTATTTTTATGTACACTCCTACCAAAAGACCATTTACGTCTATGCCTTACATTGAAAACTACAGCATAAAAGAATCCTTGAAGGTGAAAGAAAAAAGAATTAATCGTTTAATTTTGTCTTCCATACAAAACCGAAAGAAAAAAAATGAGATACAACATTCTTCTCTCTGCCATAGTAGTATCCTTCATTCTTGCAGGTTGCACGGAAAACAATACGGCAGCCGAAGACGGATATTCGATAATGATGCCGGAGGTCACCCAGGAAATGACTCACCCTGATTACTGGCTGAAGTTTTCCTCTCATCCGGACAAAGTCTTAATGAGCAAAGAAGATATCTCTGAATATTACGGAATACCAGAAACGGACTACAGAATGATTCTGGAGACTGGCAGGATTGATACTGCATACCTTAGAAAAATAATCACCGATTACTCTAGGATAAATTACAGTTATTATGGCAGTAGCGGAGAGAAAATTGATTCTCTACACTGGGCCCGAATTCTTGACAATCTAAGTACCTGTGAGGTGACAGACAGCATCAAGTATGCTGTCGTTGTCTCAAACTGCGAACAAAGGAGAGTTCCGACTTCAGAGAGAATATACCAGAATAGTGACAACATTTTCTTTGATGACCTTGTCCAGACCGCAAGGCTTGTCAACGAACCTGTTTTTGTACTGCACAAAAGCCGTGACGAGCAGTGGTACTTCATACAGGGAGATAATGCTCCTGCAGGCTGGGTTCACAGGGACAACATAGCACTTTGCAATGACCGCAAAAGCTGGATGGACTTTCAGACAGGCGATTTTCTTCTTATTACCGCCAACAGGACAAGACTTCAGATGAACGATCCCGACAGAAAGGATTACACGGAACTTACGATGGGTACAAAACTGAAATTGCTCCATCCTGATTCCGTAGAAGCGGACAGACATCTTCGTTATGGAAAAAATGTCTACGCAGTTGCCTTCCCTGTAAAAAATCCTGATGAGACTCTTGGACGAGATACCATTTTTATACCATCAAGTAGTGGCGTTAATGTAGGATATCTTCCATACACCAGAAGAAACATACTTTCACTGGCATTTTCATGTCTTGGAGACAGGTATGGCTGGGGAGGAACATATGGATCACGGGACTGCTCGTCATTTATTCAGGACATATACAGATGTTTTGGAATAAGGCTTCCAAGAAACAGCAGACAGCAGGCAGATTACACGGGGAAGGATCTCAGACTTGAAGAAATGACAACAGAGCAGAAGATGAAAGTTCTCAGAAAAAAAGCCATGCCAGGTTCCCTGCTGTATCTCAAAGGACATGTTTTCATGTACCTTGGAGAAGAAAAAGGCAGAATGTATGTCATAAACTCCTCAAGCAGCCTCCTCTTTGACGGGGTAAAACGCTACGTTCAGTCTGTCATGATAAACACACTTGACGAGTGCAGGCCAGACGGCAGAACCGGGATGGAAGCATCAGAATTATACAAAACATTCGAAAACTGAGAAGTGTGCAATTTTTAAAAAACTATTAGCTCTGATAAAATATTCAAATTTAGAAGTCATGACAAAAAAGAAGATAGTTTCATGTTTATGCTTTGCTGTTATATTATTGGGATGCTCCAGAGTTAACCAGAATGGGCCAGAATCAATCATATGGAACGGAGTGTCGGAAGACGAAACAGCCAGTTTCCCATTCGGAAATGGTGAAGTCGCTGGAAACGTGTGGGCTGAAAAGGATGGGATATACATGTATCTTGCCCGCAATGACTGTTTCAGTGAACTTGGCAGGCTTCTTAAGACCGGCGAATTGAAACTGTCGATTGATTCATGCATGTTGAACAACGATTGTGTTCAGAAGTTAGATCTTGAAAATGGTATAATTGAGATAACCAGTCCCAAACTGAACATTAAGGTGTTTGCTGACAGTCAGTTTCCTGTTATCTGGATTCATGGACATTTGAATACTCCTTCAAATGTTACAATTGAACCGATAATTTGGAGAGATTCTCCTCATATGATTGCCGAAGGTGAGAAACATAGTGCATATAATCTTCATCGTTATCCCGGAGATTTTCCTTTCCCTGAATCAGCAGATAAAGTCTTCAATTTTAATGATTGTGCAGGATTTTTTCATCATAACGATACTTCAACATATGAATTTACTTTGAAAAATAACCATTTGACCAGCATAGGTGTACAGGACCCTATATCCAACCGTACATTTGGTGCAATGTTTCAAGGCAGCAATCTTGTCCAGACTGAAGAAGGTATATTGAAAAGTACGACGCCTGTCAGCGAATTTACAGTGAAGGTTGCAGTGACTTCATATCCGGACTGTTCTCCTGAAGACTGGAAAGCAAAAACATTTTCCGTTTTCAGCGAGTCTGATGAACCGGATAATGCTGAAATCAGGACAAAGGCATACTGGAATGAAATATGGGAAAGAAGTTATCTTAGAATTTCAACTCCTGATACTGTAACAGGCAAAAAGATAACAGACTTTTATAACTGTCAGCGCTGGATTACCTTGTGCGCAGGCAAATCATTTTATCCTTTGAAATTTAACGGATCGCTCTTTACACCTTCTCCTGAAAAAGCCAAAGATGATACTGATTTCAGTCCTGATTATCGTCCGTGGGGAGAATGCTTCTGGTGGCAGAATACCAGACTTCCTTATTTCCCAATGCTGAAAACCGGAGACTGGGAGACAATTCGGGGATTGGTGGCATTTTACGACAGCCTTATGCCAGCCTTTAAGGAACAGGCAAGAGTGTACTATGGAACAGAAGGAGCTATTATACCGGAAACCATTACCCAGTTCGGAACATTTGCAGCAAGTGACTATTATATCGGCAATGAAGAAATCGGGGCAGCTAATATGTACACCAGACATATTTTTCAGGATCCATTGGAACTGATCCATATGATGATGGACTGTTATCGGTATAGTGGTGATGAAAAATTCCTCAGGGATGAGATCATTCCTATGAGCGAAGAGTTCCTTGACTTCTTCATTTCATATGCAAAAATAGACTCACTTGGAAAAATGCGTCTCAGAAACACTCAGTCACTGGAAACTTACTGGTATGGTGTTGAAAATGATCTGCCTTCGATAGCTGGCCTGCATACTGTCGTAAAGGATTTTACCACTCTTTCAGATACACTTATCTCAGCATCCCTTGCTGAAAAAATTGATTATCTCAAGAAGTTTCTTCCTGACATTCCTGTGGTGACGGATGAACAAGGCAATAAAATGTTTTCACCGGCCGAAAAATTTGACCCTAAGACGTGCAATGCTGAGAACCCTGAAATGATGATGATATTCCCTTTTGAATTGTGCAATTTTACCAGTGAGGACATTGATATTGGCCGCAGGTCATTTGAAAACAGAAAGTTTAAGCGTTACAAAGGATGGGCGCCAGATGGACAACTGGCCGCAAGACTTGGGCTGACTGACGAAGCCAAGAAAGATCTTCTGCTGAAAATGGAAGGCCAGAATAAAGCGTTTAGATTTCCTGGTTATTTCGGGCCATATGACTGGATTCCAGACCAGGACCATGGAGGAAACTTTATGATTACCCTTCAGGATATGGTTATGCAGGCATATGATGGTAAGGTATACCTTCTTCCGGCTTTTCCGAAAGACTGGAATGTGCAGTTCAGGATGGCAGTTCCTGGGAATGCATATGTATGGGGGAACTATGTTGGTGGCAAATGGACAGACAAACCTATGTCTGATAAAAAAAACATTGAAATAGTGTTTTGAAAAAAAATATGATGATTACTCATATTTCGGATTTAATGGATTAGTCTACAAATCCTCAAAGTAGGTTGGATCAAGTCCCTATAGACAATTGATTCCATTTGAAATTTGAGAAGAATGAGCCTTATAATATGGGAATGAGACCTTCAAAAGGGGTCTCATTTTTTTGCCATTATTTTTGGAATCCAAGAAAAAAGGGTTACCTGACTATATCTTTTTAATATCCGACATATATTTTGATATAGCATACAAAGGTATGTTCTCCATCCAGTCTTGG
>DCHP01000042.1 GCA_002315675.1 Rikenellaceae bacterium UBA1749
GTAAATGCATAGCTTTACTATGGCGCAAGGTATGGCAACTGATATGATCAGGAATTAATTCAGGTTTGAGTTTTCTCGCCATATCCACATATTTTAGTAATATGTATGTAATACCTTTGCGAGTCAACTTTTCATATCTATTATTGTAAAATAGTGGTGATGAAGACTTGTTACTATCAAAGAGCATGTTCTCATCCATGTACTGATTCAAAATTTTCACTTGTTCCCTTACTAAAGGTACAATACGAACTTTACGTCCTTTGCCTATGAGGCGGATGGTATATGGCTCGCTACTGATACGTACATTATCCACTGACAAATCAGCAATTTCAGATACACGTGCGCCTGTATCGTACATCAACGACAACAATGCTAAATCTCTACGTCCTCTCCATGTATTTGAGTCCGGTTGTTCCAAAACAAGCTTTATCCCTTCAGTACTTAGATAACAAAGAGTGGATCCTTCTGTTTTTATTGCTTTGATAGTCAGTATCTTTTGCCATTCTTCAATCTTCTCTATCACCGTATATTGCAGATACAAGCAAAAAGAACGTATAGCAGCCAAACGATAGTTGCGTGTTGCAAGAGAACATTTACGTACATCTAATAGCCACTTTAGAAAGCTTTGCACATTGCTCCACGTTAGATCTTTAAGTTGGAGGTTTTCCACACCTATACCTTTTACATCCCTCATGTAATCTATAAATTGCAGAAATGCATCTCTATATGATGCGATGGTATTTGAACTGACGTTACGTTCATGTGGCAGATATTCGGAAAGAAAGCGGCTTAAATACTTTGCAAAATCAGTCGTCGTAATCATAGGTCATATTAATTTTAGGGTATACAAACGCATTTATTTCAGAACATTGTTCTTTTAACTCCGGATACATGGTACATGTTAGACGTACATACTTTTCCGTAGCACAGAGAGATTGATGCCCAAGACAAGTTGATAGAATAGGCAGACTAGTATACAAATCCATGCCTTCATGTCCCATTTGTACTAGTGCATGCACAGCATTGGTATGGCGCATATCATGTACACGAGGCCCACAATGATTTCCTTTATAAGGTATTTTGCATATATCTAGCAACTTACGTAAATGTTGATATACACTATTGGATTTAATTCCCGTTCCATCAGACTTTATAAAAAGAAAAGATTCTTCATTAGATATACCATTTATTGGCATTGAGTTACGATAAATAAGATATACCTCCAATACTTTCTGCATTGATTCACTAAGTGGAACTAAACGTTCTTTTCCGTTCTTGGTTTTGCGTATATGGATGTAGTGTTCATCGAGATGAACGTCTTTATTCTGTATTGACAGAGCTTCTGACACTCTCAGACCCGTACTGTATAATAATCTTAAAAGAGCTGGCATAGCAAATAGAGCTGTCCCCATACGTAAATCATGAAGTCTATATTCGTCGGCCGCCTTGAATATGGCAGCAATCTGTTCGTGCGTAAAAATATATGGTACAAAATTTGATTTGACTGGTTTCGGAAGCCGAGGTATAAAACATACACATCCACATTTAGCCATCAAGGTTGTAAGTTGATGCCATACTGAATACTTTGCGTACAAAGTCTTATCACAATCTGTAGCACGTGTCGTTCGCCATTTTTGGATGAATATATCCTTGATATGAGGGTCTGTAAGGTTCTCTGCATTGGCGAAGTCATCGAACTCCTTGAGTATCCACTTCATTCGATGAGCACTAATACCTGCAGATGCTTTGATATCTAGCAGATGTTTTATATAGGGAGCAAGGACGCTTGAATAGTTGAACTGATTAGACATAAAACGCTCCTCCTTTCTGCGTGTAGAATTCGTTTGGTACAGGTGGTACAGGTAAGGCGCACTTGACGAGAGACTTTAGGTCAATCTTTAAATATGTCATCGTTGCCTCTGTACTACGATGTCCTAGAGATTCTGATATTACGGGTATCGTGGTGCCGTTTTCAAGCATTACACTTGCTAGAGAGTGACGCAGTGAATGTGGACCATGATGTTTACCCATGACATTTACGCCAGATTTACAGATGGCTATACTAATTGCAGTACATACCATTGACTTTGTAGCAGCCACATAAGGGGCTCTACTTGATAGGAATACATTCTGAAGCTCTGATTTTTGTCTTCCGTGCTTAAGATAGTCTATGATGGCATTGCCAACATCTGCAAGCAGAGGTAGTTCTATTTTCTTATTGGTCTTAAGCATTACAAGCATAATCTTGTCTGTATCCCAGTCAATATCAGAAAATTTGAGATTGGCTATATCTGATGCCCTCAATCCAAGACGTGAGGCAAGTAGTACCATAGCATAATTTCGTTTGCCTACAGCGCTACTTCTAGAAATGGAATTTTCTATCTTCATTACATCTGATGGATTAAAGTAAGAAGGAATCTTCTCCTGTTTACGCACCTTGTAGGTATCAAACAACTCATCATAGCGTCCGTCCACAATGTGTTCTTCCTTCCAAAATTTAAATAAAACTCGCAAAGCCGATACAATATTTGTTTTGTTCGTTGGATGTGAAGATATAAATGTCAAAATGTGGTTTTCTGTAATATGACTTATATGATGGACTTCAAAGGATTTGAGATGCATGAGAAAGTCACTTAGATGCAAACGATAATCTTTAATCGTCTTATTACTCCTACGCTTATTAGAAAGATGAAATAATAACTTCTCCATCTCTATTCCAATTTCGCCATCTAGGATATGAGAAACAGGAATAATACAACGTTTTCGAATATATCCGAGCGCTAACATATCGTCAAGTACTTGTACGCTACGAATTTTCTCGCGTTCTTGGGGACGGATTGTCCCGTCATAATGACATGTGGAGACAAACCTTGCTCCAACATCTGATGAATACATCTCAATGTCATTGTCTGACATATATTTTACAATGCCATGTCTCCAAAGACTCCTGTACTTATAGATTCTTTCACGTGTGTAACAGTTCTCTTTGAAGTACGTTGTACAACAATCAATGAGGTTTTGAATTTTTACTTCTTTCATAATGATAATTTTTAAGTTACGGCTTACGCCTTTAACTTAAAAATAGTATTATGTGAAGTAATTATGACAAGTATACAAGATAAATTTCACGAAATCAGCAGATTGTTTTTAGAATTAAGTGTCGACTTCTCATAACGATACACTTCTCATAATTCGTATTATGGGAAATGTCCCATAATACGAATCGGCAACTGAAATTGGATTTGAATCTCCGGCCAATATACCATCAAAAAGACGAGAGGTCTGATGCACACCTGTTTTTGGGAATGCTGTCATATTGGATAGTCAACACCATTCGCTACAAGTTGAAGCTGCACGGCAACACTCATTACTGGACCGAATTGGTCAGGATATTGTCGTCACAAAAAATAGTAACCACAACGGGCATAAACGCATTGGGAGAACTAATCAAGTTCCGGGTGTGCAGCGAACCTACAAAAGATGTCCATGAAATCTACGAGCAACTCGAATTCAAACCGAAACCATTTACGAAAGTAAAAGTTTGTAGTACATAGTCAAAAAATCTGCCCAACGCAAATGATTGTATAGCAGTAAAAATCTTAATTATATGGCAAAGTTGGGTTAATTTTGATGGATTCTACCGGATTCTTCCATCCAACAAGAATATTTCAAACAAATATCTTGCAAAGTATTCAAAACGTCTTGCAAAGCATGATTCTAATTGGATGGTAACAGTTCAGAAAGTGCCGAAAGATGAATAGTCCTGCAGAGAAACAATAATGAGGGCAATCAAATAGTCACCCTCATTATTTCAGTTTCTATGTACAGAATTAATGCTATCCCTGGGATGTGGTAACCCCACCCAGGATGTGGTATTTCCTTGAATGATTTTTTTTACATGTGGCTAATCTGAAATGATTATTGAATCTGCTTTTTGCCAGTTTTTCGCTTTGGCGGCATCAATAATTTCATTTTCTGTTGAATAGTCTATCAGGTATTCATATGGTTTCCCGACACCTAGGTCCTCATTCCATATTTTTGAATTTTCAACAGCCTTTATGGCTCCAGAGTATTTTTTCTCTTTCAAAAGCTTACATGCCTGTTTTAGGTTGGCTTTCCTATAGATTACATGTCCAGTACGGGCACCTTCATTCGGCATAACTTTGAACTGGTTAAGTACTTTAAGACACATTTCATATTCTCCAGATTCACATAATGCATTCGCGTATTTCAAACCGATTTCATATTTGTCATGGTAAAGCTTGAAGTATTTCTCAGCTGTTTCTGTTGCATCTTTCCACATAGAGTTGTCAGAATAATATTGGATTATTCTATCTCCTACCCTCCAGGATTCATCAAGTTTTTCAGCTTTCTGAAGGTCCTTTAATATTTCATCTCCATTTTTCAGAGATGCTCTTGAAATAAATAGTGGTGCAAAATCGGAATCATCGCATTTGTTCAGATTATCTAGTGCTTTGATTGTATCATTGCGGTTCCATTCAATCAGAGCTTTGTAGTAATTTATCTTCCATGATGGACTTACACTTTCAGCCCAGTCAAGAATATCCATGGTCTCCACCCTGAAAGGAAATACAAGATACGGAGATGATGAATTTGCTTCCTCAACAGCCTTTTTTGCGGAATCCATATCAGATTCTTTAAGTATGTATCCTTTGATATATTTAGCAATTGGGAATTCAGTCATATCACATATGCTAAGAACTTCAGAATTCAGTTCTAGATTCATATACCAGAGTGCAGTCTCAATGAGATCCTGTTCCGGCATTTCACAGCGGAACTCCTTTAGATAGCTGTCCTTTGAACTTTCATCAAGAAGAGACTTCTCATAGCGGACAATTGGATTTAAAGGTGTTTCCTTCAATATTTCTTCTACCAATTTAATACTCTGTTGTTTCTGTCCGTTTTTTCTAAGATATGCACATTTAATTTGCAGTGCCTGGATGTTGGTCGGCTCAGCTTCCAGTGCCTTATTGATGAAACAGATACAATCATCCATGCAATTCTCTCTGAATGCAATTGTCGCCAGCATTGTATATGCCGCACTTCTATATTGCTGCGTGAAAGTTGCTACGGAAAAACCATCTTTTGCAATGGTCAAATTCTTTAACTGAAGGTTGGCAATCCCCCAGAGATAGTTGGCTTCCCCATCATATGTATTTATAGAAAGAGCTCTTTTGAGATATCCGGCAGCTGATTCTGCATAGCCTTTCTGGAGGCAGAGTAGTGCTTTCTTGTCCAATGCCGGAACAAAGTACTTGTCTGCGGTCAGAGATGAGTCAAGCTGTTTGTCTGCTTCCTCGAAGTATCTGATATTAAGATATTGCTCTCCTAGAATATAATGCCCATATGTGGTGTTCCAGTTAAAATCATCTGGTATCTCCAAAGGTCTTTCAGTCATTCTTGTCTTTTGCTCTTCATCATATACAAGTTCATTGTCCCCTATGATGAATTTAAGTTTCCCGTTTCCTTTGTATGCAAAACTTCTTGTAATGACAGACAATGGTCTTAGACTTATTCCTGACTGGAATACTTTTTCTTTTCCATCAAATACTCTCAGTTCCTTTTCCGCAGATATAACCGGGGATATCAATATTCTTATACTATCGTTTTCGTGTTCTACGGTTATTGCCCCAATTTTTGAAGCATCATTGTATGCTCCGATATTTTCAACAGGATACCAATATTCAGTCCATTTATCTGTGCCCATTGGGGTGAATGAGTGATGTTTGTATGGAGTTAACATACTTTCTGCAATTGGCTGATTGAACATTCTACCGGATTGTATCTCAACATACTGGCCATCGTTGTCTGTCAGAAGATCTTTCCATATTTCACCTTCCCTCGCCTGACTCCAGCTGAAGAATTTTCTTCCCAGTTTTTCATCCTGACGACAGCAATGAACGAATCCGAAATCATCATCATTCCAGTAGGCACCATAATAATTCCCGAACCCACCTAGAATATGGATGGAAATATCATGGCCAAATGTCATATCCTTGTATTTTCTAAGGTTGTTTCCTTGTTCATCGATGGGATAATTATGTGAGTCTCCTGCATGTCCTATATAATTGTTGCCGGGCGCACAGATCTGAAGATCGCCATCGGCCTTGAAAGCGCCATTCATCCATTGATAGTATGGCTGTTCCAGTGGAGTGGTGTTTGACCACGTAACGGAAGTTGTAAAATATGCTTTATCTGATGGCAGTCTTACTTCGACATTCCAGTATGTTCTTGTAATGAGTTCATATGATGAAATAAAGCAGCTGACACTACCATCACTATTTTCCTGAGTCTTGTAATTGACAGGAGTCGCAGTTGACGGAATATGACCGATTATTCCGAAATTGAATTCAATGCCACCGGATACCCAAGCTCCTCTCATGGCAATGTCCCTGAATTTTACGACATGATTATAGTAGACGAATTCCTTATTCCTTGTCTTATCCAGTGCTCCCCATATTTTGCCTCCTATTTCAGGAAACATTGTAACCTTTATGTAATCATTTTCAAGAGTAACAGTCTTCCACTGTTTGTCTTTGCTGATATTATCGTATTGGCTAAACCTCCAATATGGATAATACTTGTTGTCTGGATTTGCTATCGGGTCAGGGTCTGAGAACCCATAGGTTTTCATTGTTGTAACCGACTCTATGATTGTTGCTTTTTCCTCTTTGCCATTTGATGTCAGACAAAAACATATTAGCAATAATGTAAACAGAACTTTCTTCATGTGTATCTATTGATTTAAATTATTTGATATTCAATCTCATTTATAATATTTGTCATTGAGTCTACTTGAAAAAGTATTTTTTGTCATTTTTGCCACTATTACAGGTCTCTGGAATTGGGGTGTCTCTCAATATTTGGACTTTTTCAAGTGTGCTCGTCATTAGAATAAGAGGTTTAGTCCTTGACAACTTTAAGCGTAATGGACTTGATATATACGTCATCTGTCGGACGATCGTTTGCATCGGTCCTGACCTTTGAAATGTCGTATGCATTCTCCATACCTTTTATGACTACACCATATATTGTGTAACTTCCGTCTAGATGCGGTAGTCCTCCATATTTTAGATAATTTGACTGGACAGAAGTGTCCAGTTTAGGTGCACCGACAAGATCGATGATATCTTTTGCTCTTTGAAGAATGCTATCGTTTACCTCTCTTCCGACGACAATATAAAATTGAGAACCGGAAGATTCCCTTTTGGGATTAGTCTCATCGTTTTCTCTTGCCGCGCATAATGCTCCGATATAGTGGTGATGATTTGGTCTTATCTCTGCCGGTAGGTTGTATCCGACATCTGTATCTCCGTATAGCTTCAGAGCCAGTGGTATTTTACTTTCAGGGTCACCTCCCTGAATGACAAATCCATCAATTACCCTATGGAAGAGAATATTTTCATAGAAATTTTCATTAATAAGTTTGACAAAATTATCTCTATGAATAGGCGTGTCATTGAATAACTTTACAACAATGTTTCCCATGGACGTTTTAATGGTGGCTTCATAGTGATATCCTTCTTTTAAGGAATCCTGAGCCATACAGGAAAGGATAGTTGCAGCTATCAACATTATTACAGACAAAAATCTCACTCCTACATTATTTTTCATGCGGCATATTTCATTTTTTTCAATGTTTGTATATTGTGTTTCTTTCTAAAGTCTTTTAAGATTACCGAACCTTTCCAGTAAAACCTTGGTTCCAACAGTGTCAAAATTGATCGTTACTTTGACATCCTTTCCTCTAAGTTCCAATTTTTCAACCGTTCCTTTCCCGAATATGTGGTGTTCAACTCTTGTGCCTTTGCGTAGTCCATTACTCTCAGGTATTTCAACAAGTTCTTCCCGTCTGTATGTTGTCTTCTGTGCATTATCAGAAGGCTTGGGCCTGCTTAGAGGTTGTCTTGATGGTTGTGTCTTATTATCCTGTTGAGTTGAATGCAGTGATGCTCTGTAATTTGTCTGTGTATATCCATTCCGTCTTGTCATATTTGAAGAAGATACTCCCATTGCGGTGATACCGGAATATCGACTGGCTGATGATGGCGAAGGCCTGTCATCATCAAGATCCCATGGCATCCTTTTTTTCTTTTCAAGTCCCTCTAAATATTTTTCGTCAATTTCATTTACGAAACGGCTGATTGTCGTATTCTCGTAGGAACCGAAGCGAAATCTTTCAGATGACCAGGAAATTCCTACAAACTTTTTTGCTCTGGTAAGGGCAACGTAGAATATTCTTCTCTCTTCTTCGATTGAGAACAGATCTTCAGCTCTTGGCGATGGAAAGATATTTTCTTCTACCCCAACTATGTATACGTATTTGAATTCCAATCCCTTGCTTGCATGGACGGTCATCAATGTTACATGAGGCTTGTCTATTTCCTTAGTATCACTGTCAGAAAGCAGGGCAATATTTGTAAGCCATTCCTGCAGTTGTCTCTCTGCTGGCATTGATAGAATTTCTTCGAATTCAGGGTTATTGGTTATTTCAAGTTCCCATTCCTGAACAGCTGCCATCAGCGACTCAATATTGTCTGCCCTTTCTTCATCTTCCAGAACTCCATTTTGCCTCAGGATCTGAGCGATATGGCTTCGTTCTATTATGGCATTGACATATTGTGAAGCACATTGAATCTCGTTGTCATTGCGAATACCTTCGATAAGTTCCTTAAAATTCTTGAGGCCGCCTGAAGCCTTTCCTTTTATCCCAATATCCTCGGGATTAATGGTAGATATTACTTCCCAGATATGTAGATTCTGCTCCGTTGCCTTTGCCTTTAAACGTTCGAGTGAAGTATCGCCAATTCCTCTCGGTGGAATATTTATGATTCTTAGAAGGCTTATATCATCCTGAGGATTCAGACAGAATTTCATATACGCTACCATATCCAGTATTTCCTTCCTGTTGTAGAAGGAATGCCCTCCATAAATCTGATATGGAATACCTTTGCTCCTTAGTTCATCCTCCATAAGTCGGCTCAGGAAGTTGTTTCTGTAGAGGATGGCGAAATCATTTTCGCTTGCATTTTCTGTCAGTAGACGTTTCTTTATTTCTCTGGCAATTGTTGCGGCTTCGTTCCTGTCAGAGTCGCAGGAGAATACTCTGATTTTTTCCCCTTCTTCACTTGCTGAAAACAGGTTCTTGGGTAATTTCTTTGAATTATGTTCAATCACGCTGTTTGCCGCCAGTACGATGTTGCTTGTTGAACGGTAATTCTGCTCAAGTAGGAATGTCCTTGAATCCTTGTAGTCATTTCTAAACCTAAGAATATTTTCAATCTTTGCGCCTCTGAATGAATATATACTTTGCGAGTCATCTCCTACGACACAAATGTTCTGGTGAAATTCAGTCAGAAATTTCAGAATCTTGTATTGTGCAAGATTGGTGTCCTGATACTCATCAACCAGAATATATCTGTATCTTTCGCCTAGTGTTTTGCGGACATCAGGATTGTCCCTTAGAAGGGCATTTGTATTAAGAAGTATGTCATCAAAATCCATTGCACCATTATTCTTGGTGACAATATTGTATTCCCTGAAAATATCAATGAATCTGGGAATTCTGAGCGTACTGTCCTCCTTTATCAGTTCTGGAATGTTCTCGTACTGGGATGGTGTCAGCAGACTATTCTTTGCTAGTGATATTCTGCTCTTTATGTTTCTTGGCTTATAGCTGTTGTCTTCAAGCCCAAGTTTTTTTATTATCTGTTTTATTAGGGTTTCAGAGTCGCTTTCGTCATATATTGTAAAGTGCTCTGGAAATCCTATTCTGTTTGAGAATTCAGACAGGAACCTGATAAATACCGAGTGAAATGTTCCCATTGTAATTTTCCATGGTCTGCATTCCCTTCCTACAGCATCCAAAATCCTGGTTTTCATTTCTCCGGCAGCTTTCTTTGTGAAAGTTAAAGCCAATATTTCTTCTGGGGCAACACCTTCATTCAACATGTAAGCGATTCTCTGTGTAATCGTACGTGTTTTTCCACTACCGGCTCCTGCAACAATAAGTGTAGGTCCATTATAGTTTATAACTGCAGCTTTCTGCTGATCATTCAATCCTTCGACTATTTTCTCTTTTATCTCCATATATGCAAAAGTACTTCAATTCGCTATAATTTAATATATTTACTAAAAAAAATATGGAGAGAAGAGATTTTATAAAAGTGTCAGCATCGGTTGCGGCACTTGCAGCAACATCATCTGTTTCCGGGTGCAAAGGAAAGAAAGTTACCGTTGAAACCAATCTGGATGTTCATGGTTACATGGAAGAACCTGCAAAACGTATTCCGGTTATAGCCTCAGCCGATGTTGTCGTTGTAGGAGGTGGTCCTGCCGGAGTGGCTGCTGCAGTCTCAGCCGCTAGGGAAGGAGCATCTGTAATCATGATTGAAAGGTACAACCATCTTGGTGGATTATGGACCGGAGGTCTTGTTCTTGCTACGAACTGTACACACGGTCTTTCATCTTCAGGTGAATTCAGCCGGGCACTTTATGGCTTTACATTTGATGTCTTGAACGAATTAAGTGCCTTGAACTTGCTTTATGGAGATGTAAATGCGGTTGTTGACCCTGAAGCCTGTAAGTATGTACTTGAAAAATTAATCAGGGATTCTGGAGTTCGTGTATTGTATCATTCATTTGCAGTCGGTGTTATTGCATCTGCAGATAAAATAGATGGTGTAATAATAGAGTCAAAAAGTGGAAGGAATGTTGTTCGTGCAAAAACTGTTGTGGATTCCACTGGTGATGGTGATGTTATGTCATGGGTAGGTGAGAAGTTTGATTTGATAACCTATCATTGCGGAATGAACTTCAGATTAGGAAATATAGACAGAATTGACAGCTCTGCTCCATTCTTTTCCAAGGTATATACAGGTGCTTCATCTCCGATAAAGAGTGTTAACTGGTATAATAGTTTTGGATATAAGGATGTTGATGCCACAAATCTTATGCAACTTTCCAAAGTCCAGTCCGACCTTCGAATGGAATCCTGGAATATTTATTTCGATATCAAATCCCATCCAGGCTATGAAGAGGTCTTTTATCTGGATTCTGCTTCCCAGATTGGTACCCGGGCCTCTAGAATCCTTTCCGCAAAGTATAAACTGAAATATGAGGACACCATGACATTCCGCTCATTTGAGGATTCCATCGGGGTTAGTGGCGGATGGTGCCGTCTTCCATATAAAGGCCAAGCTATTGAAGCAAGAAACCGTCCAATATGGCAGATCCCCTACAGGGCCCTGCTCCCTCAGTCTGTAAAGAATCTTTTGATTGCTGGACGCTGTTTCAGTTTTGAAAAAGAACTTCTTGAAGATGCAAGGGAAATAGGAACATGTATTGTTACAGGTCAGGGCGCAGGTGTTGCAGCCGCTATCTCGTCAAGGCAGAATATCGATACTGCTTCTGTTGATATAGCGCAGTTGCAGAATTCCCTCAGGAAACAGAACGTAAAACTTGAATAGTCCAATAGTCCTAAAATTAGAGCGGGGAGTTTTACGAAAACTCCCCGCTCTTAATATAGATGTAAGTGAACTTTAGAAAATTGAATTATCTCTTTTCTTGTTATCCTTATTAGACGCATAAATGATATTCAATGCGTTCGCACGTCTAAGTGCCTGTTTAAGGTCAGTAACCATACCCATGTGGGTAATTTTATTCACTTTGATAACAGTAGTCATCTCTGGACGTTCTTCTTCTTTCAGTTTATCACGTTCTGCTGCAATAAATTCACCAATCTGGTCAATTGATGCATATGCATTGTTCAACTGAATTTTAGGAGTTGATCCATACTTAGCTACATCGTTTGGAGGGCCGATGTAAATATAACTTGCCAACGACTTCTTTTCTAGTTTCTGAGCTTCTGTTGCGTCTGGAAGTTCAAGTTTGACCTGCATCTCCACTTCACGCATTGAAGTTGATACCATAAAGAAGAATAGCAGCATAAATATGATGTCAGGAAGAGAAGCCGTTGATACCGCAGGTGTCTCTTTGTTTCCTTTTTTTCTAATGTTCTGTGCCATTTCCGTTGTTTTTTATTTAGCTAAGTTACGAGGTTCTGCCTCTGAAATACGAGTTGGTACCAACATGTGCACAATGTCACGTTCTTCCTTTGACAAATCCTTGTATGGTTTGTTAAAGGTAGTCTGAGATTTTTCACTACGCACTTCTGAATATGCTCTCGTAAGTTCATTCTGTACTTGGATATAGGTTTCATATGAAGTACCTCGGTCATTCTGAAGAGAAATCACCCCTTTGCTGACTAAAGCATTAGGGAATCCCGGGATAGGCTTCTTTGGAGCCTCAAATTCAGGTAGGTTTGGATCTCCGGTAGGGTTGGTAATAAATTCTTTTGCGATGTCCTTTATTTCATCGATTTCAACTCTATTACCGGCAATGGCCACCTGATTGTACATATTCACATACACCAAAAGTACATTTCTTTCCTTAACGTCCTGTCCTTTATCTTGTTCTTCATCTACGATTGGAGGGAGTGTTCTTCTGATACCAGAATCAACATTCATCGTAGTAGCAACGAGGAAGAAGATAAGAAGCAAGAACGAAATATCCGCCATTGAACTGGCGTTGATTTCAGGACATTTCTTTGATGCCATTTTTGATGTATTTAATTATCTAGTTATTCTATAAATTTCTGTGCAGATAATTGACAGAATTGCAATACTTGAGCAAATGTATGTAGTAATGATTGCAATGTCACTGAATATCAATGTCATGCTGTCATCAATCACTTTACCGCTTGCCAAAGTAATAGGATCAGCTGTTGAACAAAGATATGCAACAACAACAATTGCAACCACTGCAATAACACCATATAGAGATTTTCCTGCGCCTTTTGGGTTTTGAATCAGGTTGAAGATAGGTAGGATTACAGCAAATACTGCCGCAACAGCCAACAATATCTCAGACCATAACAGGATAGAACCAACGAATGTTCCTTCTTCTCCTCTTGCAGTTGATGCGTCAAAAATCATGACTAGAGCAAAGACTGCAACACCCAATAACAATAGAATATACTCTATGTATTTTGCTGATTTTAATAATAAGTTCATTTCTTTAACTCTACTTGAATTGTTAATATTATTCTCTAGTTAATACCTCTACTTTTAAAGTCAGAGTATTAGTCCTGATATTTGTTAAGGATGTCCATCAAAGAGATAGAAGCATCTTCCATATCAACAACTAGTGAATCAATTTTTGCAAGTAGGTAGTTGTAGAAAACCTGAAGAATTACAGCTGAGATCAAACCAGCGATAGTTGTCAAAAGGGCAACCTTGATACCACCAGCAACAACAGCAGGAGCGATATCACCCATAGCCTCGATTGAGTCAAATGCCTGGATCATACCAACGATTGTACCCATGAATCCCAACATAGGGGAAGCAGCGATGAATAGTGCAATCCAGCTCATACCGCTTTCAAGTTCACCAGCTTTTACTGAACCATAGGATACAACAGATTTTTCTGCGTTTTCAATACCTTTATCAATTCTAAGAAGACCCTGATAGAAGATAGAAGCGATTGGACCGCGAGTGTTGCGGCATACATCCTTAGCAGCTTCGATACCGCCTTTTGCAAGAGCGTCTTCAACTTCCTTAACAAGTTTTTCTTTGTTGATTGTAGAAAGGTTTAGTGTAATGATTCTTTCGATAACGATTGCTAGACCAAGAATCAAACATAGCATAACTGGAGACATCCAAGCTACACCACCTTCAATAAATTTCTGTTTCAAAGCCTGGTGCATTGGCTGACCACCAAGAACTTCTTCTTTCTCAGCGTCAAGACTAACAGTAGCCTGATCTGTAGCTGTTGCTACTTGTTCCTGACCGGCAACATTATTTGAATCCTCTTCAATAGCAGCATAACATGCAGATCCAATAGTCAAAAGACCGATTACAGAAACGATTGCAAAAAACTTTTTCATTTTTGTTTTGTGTGTTTTGTTAATATTTATTGGTTTTTATCTTTATACATAAGTAAATAGTTGAAAGTCTTTATGTTAGGGAACATAAAACTTCAAATACTATAAATGTGCAGTTTTTCGAGGGTTAAAGGTAAAGTTATTTTTTCAAACAAGCAATTTTTTTGATTTCTATTTTACGTTTGAGGGGCAATAAGCAAGTGCAATTTTACTATGAGGAATTTTACGGGATTGAGCAGGACTATATTTACAGACTTTTCTTAAACATGATTTATAGTGTCAGCATAGTATATTGTACATCGTATTAACCAATGCTTGTAAATTCAACAGAGTCATTCATGTCTTTGATACTTTTATTTGTTTAAATATCTGATATAAAGATTATTACATGCTTGAAAGTCAGTGCAAAATGTGGCAAATGGCGCTGCTTGTATTGGCGCATCCTGAAACACTGTACCATTTTGCTGATGTTTTTTTGAGGCTGTTTCGCTGTTCTTCTTTTTCTCTTTTTTCAATAGTATATGTCTTTGTTCCGCCTATTTATTAGTAGTATGCAATTTTTACAGATATATCAACAAAATTTGTAACTTTGCAGAATTAAAAGTATATTAAGGTGCAGACAAATACATATCCACATCGTCCAGTCAGGCGCGTCCGAAAAAAGTCCTCCGGATCATTTACTAATGTAGTCGGCAATATTTGGAATAGAATGGGTAATCCCAAAAATCCGAAATTGTGGCGCAAGGTATTCTGGTCTGTAATTTTCGTTCCCATTCTTTTGGTTGCGGTTTTGTTTTTTTGCATAGCTGTAGGAGTTTTCGGTCAGCTTCCTACATTTGAGGAACTTGAGAATCCAAAATCAAATATTGCAACAGAACTGATTTCTTCTGATGGTGCAAATCTTGGAAATTTCTATGTTGAAAACAGGTCTTTTATAGAGTATGGTGATTTGTCACCATACCTGGTGAAAGCTTTGGTCTCTACAGAAGATGCAAGGTTCTATAGGCATTCCGGTATTGATTTTATCGGTTTGTCCAGGGTTGCTTTCAAAACATTGCTTCTGGGACAAAGTGGTCAGGGAGGTGGCTCAACCATATCCCAGCAACTTGCAAAAAACCTCTATCCACGAGATACCGTTTCTTCCGGTGCAATGGTCAAGGCAGGTAAACTTGTCATCAGTAAACTAAAGGAGTGGATTACTGCAACAATGCTTGAGTATAATTATACCAAGGAAGAGATAATTTCCATGTACCTCAATACAATGGAGTACGGATCAAATTCATATGGGATCAAATCTGCATCCATGACTTTTTTCAGCAAGGCTCCGTCTGAACTTAATGCCGCTGAATCCGCTCTTTTGGTGGGACTTGTAAAGGCTCCTACCAGGTATAGTCCGGTAATTCATCCAGATAAAGCCCTGCAGAGAAGAAATACAGTACTTTCCAGAATGGAAAAGGCTGGATATATAACAGAAGAAGAATATGAGAACAGTATAAAGGACTCGATTACGCTAATCTATAATCCAATCAGTCATAATGACGGAATAGCTACATATTTCCGTGAAATGGTCCGTCTGTATATGACTGCGTCAAAACCTACTTCACGTGGTATATATCAGACTGAGTGGGATTTTGAACAGGAAAAAATGTTGTGGGATAATGATCCTCTGTATGGGTGGTGTAATAAGAACTCCAAGGCTGACGGGTCTCCATACAATCTTTATCGTGATGGCCTGAAAATCTATACTACAGTAAATTCCAGGATGCAGAAATACGCTGAGGAATCAGTCCGGGAACAAATGGAAAAGGAAGTTCAACCTGCTTTCAACAGACAGAAAAGAGTCTACAAGAAACTATTCTATAATATTACCCCTGATGAAGAAGCCGGAATAATCAGCCGTTCGATTCAGCAGACTGAGCGTGCAAGAGCTATGCGTAGTTACGGAGCTTCCAAAACAGATATTGAAGTTGCTTTCAATAAACCTCAGCGGATGAAGGTCTTCTCCTACAAGGGAGTAATTGATACAACAATGACTCCGAAAGATTCGATGTTGTATTACAAGAGTTTTTTAAGATGTGGTTTTGTGGCGATGGACCCTGCCACAGGATATTTGCTTGCGTATGTCGGTGGTGTTGATTTCCGTCATTTCAAGTATGATATGGCCCGTCAGGGAAAACGTCAGGTGGGATCGACAATAAAGCCATTCATATATACATTTGCAATTAATAACCTCGGATATAATCCATGTACACTGGTTCCGAATCTTCCTGTAACCATTGACGTGGGAACAGGTGATGTATGGTCTCCGAAAGAATCAGGTGAAGTTGTCTACGATGGTGTATTGCATGAATTAAAATGGGGACTGGCTCATTCAAGGAATAACTATTCAGCGTGGATAATGAAACAGACTTCTCCGGAAGCTGTTGCTGACTTTATCCATAAGATGGGAATCAAGAGCTGGATTGATCCTGTATATTCACTTTGTGTAGGTACGCCGGAAGTTTCAGTCATGGAAATGGCCGCAGCTTTCTCGACTTTTGCCAACAGAGGTGTGTATACATCGCCATTCTTCATTACAAGAATAGAGGACAAACAGGGTAATACAATAGCCACGTTCTCCCCTTCAACGCAGGATGTTATTAGTGAAACGACTGCATATACAATGCTTTCAATGCTGCAGAATAATATTGTTGCAGGAACAGGTGGAAGATTGCGCTATGGCTATAATATTATGGGTGAAGTAGGCGGCAAGACGGGAACAACAAACAATAATGCCGATTCCTGGTTCATGGGTGTTTCCCCTAAAGTTGTAGCAGCTACTTGGGTCGGCGGTGAGGACAGGTCCACTCACCTTGTAAATAGAGGTGAAGGTTCTGTTGTTGCCCTTCCGGTATTTGGAAAGTTTATGAATAAATTATATAAGGATGAATCCCTGGGGGTAACGCCAGGTGATAAATTTATGGAACCAGTAGGTGTTGTTCACTATAAATGCGATAGTGGAGATGGTGTCACAGATGAATCGGACAAACCTCTGCCTAAAGCACAAGACTCTAAGTCTGACGAGATGAATTTTTTTGAATAATAATATGTTTATTTAATAATTTATGAAAGTAGCAGTATTTGGAGCCACCGGACTTGTAGGTGGCGTAATGTTGGAAGTTCTTAAGGAACAGAATTTCCCTGTAACAGAATTAATTCCTATAGCATCAGAAAGATCAGCCGGTAAAATTATAGAATTTGGTGGAAAACAGTGGACTGTAGTTGTGCCTCAGGAGGGGTTGGACAAGAAGCCAGATATCGCATTGTTCTCAGCTGGTGCAGACCGTTCATTGGAATGGGCACCAAAATTCGCTGCGCAGGGTTGCTATGTTGTAGACAACTCATCTGCGTGGAGAATGGATCCTACCAAGAAACTTGTTATTCCTGAGATCAATGGTGATGTCATTACGGCGGAAGACAAGATTATTGCAAATCCGAACTGTTCAACGATACAGATGCTTGTGGCACTTGCTCCACTTCATCGTAAATATAATATTAAGAGGATAGTTGTCAGTACATATCAAGCTATTACCGGAACAGGTATGAAGGCCTTGAAACAGCTTGAAAATGAAAGAAACGGTATAATGGATGGTCCAATGGCTTATCCTTATGCAATAGATAAGAACTGTATTCCTCATTGCGATGTATTTCTTGAAAATGGTTATACAAAGGAGGAAATGAAATTGGTGAATGAGACCCATAAGATTCTGGATCCAGCGATAGAAGTTTCTCCAACTGCAGTTAGAGTCCCTGTTGTCGGAGGTCATTCTGAAAGTGTAAATGTGGAATTTGAAAAACCATATACGGTGGATGAAGCAAGGGAAATCCTGCGTAATAGTGATGGCGTGAAGGTTCTTGATGATCCGGATAAACTTGAATACCCAATGGCGAGATTTGCCCAGCATAAGGACGAAGTTCAGGTCGGTAGAATGCGTGCGGACTTGTATAATGAAAGAGTCCTTAACATGTGGGTTGTTGCAGATAACCTGAGAAAGGGTGCTGCTACAAATACAGTTCAGATTGCCAAACTTCTAATCAAGAAGGGGTACCTTAAATAGGAAATATTTTTCACTAAAAAGTATTTGATATGAGAATATTTCAGAATGTGGATGATCTTGGCAATCTGCGTGAAGCCTTGGATGAGGCTTTTGCAATTCAGAAAGATCGTTTCCAGTTTCAGTCATTGGGAAAGAACAGGACAGCTCTTCTCATATTCTTCAATAATAGTCTCCGTACCCGTTTAAGCACACAGAAGGCAGCTATGAACCTTGGTATGAATGTAATCGTACTGGATGTCAATCAGGGAGCATGGAAACTTGAGACAGAACATGGGGTGGTGATGGATGGTGACAAGAGTGAGCATCTTCTTGAAGCTATTCCAGTAATGGCTTCGTATTGCGACATAATTGGAGTCAGAAGCTTTGCCCGTTTTGAAAGCCGAGATTATGATTACAATGAGGTGATACTTAATCAGTTCATACAATATAGTGGCCGTCCGGTTTTCTTTATGGAAAGTGCGACTGTACATCCTTTGCAGGCTTTTGCTGACTTGATTACAATTGAACAGTATAAGAAGGAGGATCGACCAAAAGTCGTGATGTCATGGGCTCCGCATCCTAAGGCATTGCCTCAGGCAGTCCCAAATAGTTTTGCGCAGTGGATGAATGCAGCTGACGTTGATTTCGTCGTTACACATCCTAAAGGTTATGAACTTGATCCTCGCTTTGTGGGTGATGCCCGCGTGGAATATGATCAGATGAAAGCCTTTGAGGGTGCTGATTTTGTGTATGCAAAGAACTGGAGTTGTCCGGGGGTGACACGCCCTGATGATTATGGCAGAGTGCTGGAGGATTATAACAAATTTCTTGACTGGACTGTAAGCGGACGTCAGATGGGAGTAACGAATGATGCTTTTTTCATGCACTGTCTTCCTGTCCGCAGGAATATGATAGTAACGGATGATGTCATTGAGGCACCTACTAGTCTGGTGATTCCAGAAGCTGCAAACAGAGAAATCAGTGCTACTGTAGTACTAAAAAGAATGTTGCAGTCCCTGTAGCCAGATTGGCAACAACAATTATCAAAAAAAGCTGAAGCAATTCGCTTCAGCTTTTTTTGAGTATGTCACCAAGAAATATACAGGGTTAGGCAATTAAGTTCAGGATCTTTTCAGTTACTCCTGAATTGCTTTGAACAAAGTCTCCGGCCTTTTTTGCATGAATGTCTCCATTTATCAGGAAGTCTTTCCAGTATGTTTCAATGTCATTTGTCTCAGGTACGACGAACGCTCCACCACATTTGACAAGTCCGACTGCTTCAATATATCTTGAAAAAACGGGTCCGAATATTACAGGTTTGTACCAAACAGCTGGCTCCAGCGTGTTATGTATTCCAAGCTTGTCGTATCCTCCTCCAATGAAGGCCAGCGATGCAAATTTGTATACCTGGGAAAGCATTCCGACGCAGTTGATAAATACTACATCGTAATTAGTGGTGGAATCAATGTTCTCAATTTCAGTGAATTTTGCAACATTGATTTCAGATGGAAGTAATGAAATCCACCTGTCTATCTGATTGTTGTCTATGTTATGAGGAGCGATAATAAACTGGATTTCCCTATGACAGGAAATAAATGGTATCAGTCTTTTCATATCGGATTCCCATACACTCCCTGCGACAAATCTTTTCCTGTCATTGTCAATGTACTTTTCAAGCTTGACAATTCTCTGACTTGGTTCGTTTTCTGTAATTTTTATTACCCTGTCAAATCTTGTGTCCCCTGAAATAGTTGCATTGGAAAAGCCTATGGACTTAAGTAGACTGACGGAGTTCTCATCCTGAACAAAGAAATGGGATACATACCCTAGCGGGCGCCTGAAAAAAGTACCATACCATTTGAAAAAGCACATGTCCTCCTGGAACAGTGCGGAAATAATATACAATGCGGCTCCGTTTCTTGTTAGAGCATTGAATATGTTTCTCCAATATTCATATTTAATTACTATGGCTACATCAGCCTTGATGATTGAAGCGAATTTGCTGGCCTCCCATCTGGTGTCAAAAGGCAGATAGTATACGGCATCTGCCAGTTCGTTGTTTTTGTTTGGCTCATATCCTGATGGAGAAAAGAATGTTAGGATTATTATTGCTTCAGGTTCTTTTTTTCTTAACGCTTCGATTACAGGTCTTCCTTGTTCAAATTCTCCAAGAGAAGCGCAGTGGAAAAGGTAAGTCCTGGAATCAGGTTTGCAATTCCTAATCCTGACAATATCCCTGCTCATTCTTTCGAATAAACCTTTGTGTCCCTGATTGAGTAATGCAATTTTTTTGTTGAAGAGTGAAGCCAGTTTGATTGCCAGCTCGAATATATAAATAGCAAGACTGTACATATGCATAAATTTTCGCAAAGTTAGTGTATTTTCCATTACATTGTCGTGTCTATCGTTTTCAGTAGTCGACATGCATAATAATATGGTTGCCAAGTGATTTTTTTTTATTGAGAAATGAAAAATATTTGCTAGTTAAGTGAATAGTGTTTATTTTTGCAGTCCAAATAAAAATAACTAAAAAATCAAAAAGATGAGAGAAGGAATTCACCCTGCTAATTACAGAATCGTTGCATTCAAGGATATGTCCAACGATCACGTCTTTTTGTGTCGGTCGGCTGTTCAGACAAAGGAAACCATCGAAGTGGACGGCCAAACCTATCCAGTGTACAAGATGGAAATCTCAAACACATCGCACCCTTTCTATACAGGAAAGCAGAAGCTTGTTGATACAGCTGGTCGCGTAGATAAGTTCATGAGCCGATACAAAAAATATTCAAGATAAGTCAGAACTTATCAGAATAAGAGATAATTCAAGACCAGCTGAAAGCTGGTCTTTTTTTGTTGGTATGTCTTGAATACAAATCAAATTATTATTTTAAATTTGCGTGTTATTTCAAATAATTTTACGAATATGAAAAGTGTTAAATTAATCGTTTTGACAGTAGCTTTGTCTGTAGTTTCAGGCTGTCTTGGTGCTTATGCATTTTTGAAAGTGGCCGGCAGACAAGCTTCTAATGGAAATCAACAAATTCTTTCTGTTTCTGATTCTACGAATGATGGTGATTTTTCATTTACCTCGTTCTCTGATATTGTAAATGCCTCTGACCAATTACCTGATTTATCATCTGCAGCTGAAAAGGCAATAAAGGCAGTTGTTAATATTGAAAACATTCAGGAGGTTCAAGTCGGCGGTGGATATGGTGGCGACATGTTTGATTTCTTCTTCGGACCTTTTGGAAACGGATATGGTCAGCAGCCTCAACAACGTCAGCCTCAAACACAGAAACAACGTTCCGGTGGTTCTGGCGTTATTCTGTCTGATGACGGATATATTGTTACGAACAACCATGTGATTGCAAATGCAACTGAATTGAAGGTGACATTGCACAACGGAGAAAAACATGATGCTAAGTTGATCGGAACCGATCCGTCAACTGATGTTGCCTTGATTAAAATTGAGGCAAAGGATCTTCCTACAATGCCATTTGGTAATTCAGATGATCTTCGTCTTGGACAATGGGTTCTGGCTATAGGTAATCCGATGGGACTTACAGGAACTGTAACTGCTGGTGTCATCAGTGCGAAAGGCCGTTCATTAAGGGAAGCAGCTGAACAACTGGATGTAACTTCATTTATTCAGCATGATGCTGTAGTTAATCCAGGTAACTCCGGTGGTGCTCTTGTAAATGTTGATGGTCAACTAGTAGGTATCAATACCATTATCAAAACCAATACAGGATCATATATTGGCTATTCTTTTGCTGTGCCTAGTTCCATTGTAAGAAAGGTAGTTTCCGACTTGAAACAGTATGGGACAGTTCAAAGGGCATTCCTGGGACTTTCATATGCCGAGATCTCAGCTGACTGGCTCGAACAGGTTGGAAAGGAACTGAAGGTTACTGAAAAAGAGGGGCTTTATGTGGCCAGTGTAGAACCAGGCAGTGCTGCTGAAGAAGCAGGAATCAAGAAAGGTGATGTGATTGTTGGAATAAACAATGCGCCTATCAAGACAAGTGCAGCACTTCAGGAAACAATGGTTAAATTCCGTCCTGGTGATAAAATCGTACTTTCTGTAAAAAGATCTGGAGATTTGAAACAATTTGATGTAACATTGCGTAATAAGATTGGTAAAGCAGAATTACTTGAAAAAGGGTATACTGATGTTCAGACTGCATTAGGCGTCAAACTTCAGGAGGCTCCGGAAGCGGTCTGTGATAAAATGAATATCAAGGGCGGTCTTCAGGTTGTATCCGTATCTCAGGATGGCCTATTTGCTAGAAATAGAATACCTGTTGGCTTTGTTATTACTGCAATAAACGGAACAAATGTTACTACATTATCAGATCTGAACAGAATGTCATCACAGATAGAATCGATAGATGGTATCTTCCCTGACGGACGTAAGATTTCATTTATGGTAATGAAATAAGAATTATAAAATTTATTTATGAGGCAATTAAAAATTACAAAATCGATCACTAACCGAGAAAGTGCTTCACTTGACAAGTACCTTCAGGAAATTGGTCGTGAGGAACTTATTACTGTAGAAGAAGAAGTTGAACTCGCTCAGAGAATCCGTAAGGGAGACTCTGAAGCTTTGGAAAAATTGACAAAAGCAAACCTGAGATTTGTGGTCTCAGTTGCAAAACAGTATCAGAATCAAGGTCTGACACTTCCAGACTTGATCAATGAAGGTAATCTCGGTTTGATCAAGGCCGCAGAAAAATTTGATGAGACCCGTGGTTTCAAGTTTATCAGTTACGCTGTATGGTGGATTCGTCAGTCAATTCTTCAAGCTCTGGCTGAACAGAGTCGTATTGTGCGTTTGCCTCTAAATCAAGTCGGATCCATTAACAAGATCAATAAGGCATATGCCCGTTTTGAACAGGAATATGAAAGAACTCCTTCTCCAGAAGAACTTTCAAGGGAACTTCAACTTCCAAAGGAAAAAGTCTCCGAGACATTACGGGTTTCAGGCCGTCACGTTTCAGTGGATGCACCTTTTGCCGAGGGAGAAGATAATTCCCTTCTTGATGTTCTTGTCAACCCAGATTCCCCAAATGCTGACAAGAGTTTGATAAACGAGTCTTTGGGCGTTGAAATAGGTCGAGCATTGTCGACACTTTCTGACAGGGAACAGGAGATAATACGTCATTTCTTTGGAATTGGCTGTCCTGAAATGACCCTTGAAGAAATAGGGGATGAATTCGGTCTTACAAGAGAACGTGTCCGTCAGATAAAGGAAAAAGCTATCCGCCGTCTTCGTAACGGAAGCAGGAGCAAACTCCTCAAGGCATATCTTGGATAGACAACTAATCCACAGGACATATAATTTTATTGTAAAAGTAATCCGGGAAGTTGAAAAACACTTCCCGGATTCTTTTTTTTATATTCTCTTTTGCTAAATTTGTGTTATCTATTTCGAAATGAATCAATTAAATCTAATACAAGTAAAATATGAGACATTGTTATCCCATTATTATCATTCTTTTGTGCTTTATTTTTGCATGTAATGGTAATAGAAACAAAATTTCTCAGTGTAATGAAAATAGTGACCCATCTGCAATTCTATTGCGTTTGAGTATAGATCATACCCTTTCTGATGAGAGATGGGACAAGGTTTATCCGACAATTGCTGCATATCCCAATTGCTGTGATGATATCTGGTTCTCTTCAGGACTTGGATATCCTGCGATGGAAGTCCATAAAAAGAATGCTGAAGTAATAAAAAGGGCTACTGAGCAGTTGAAAGAAATAGGTATCAAGTCCTCAATCCAGCTGCAAATGACAATTGGTCATGGAGATCAGTTCAATGCAGATTATTCAAAGACATATATTGCTAAGGATTGGAGTGGATGGACAGGGCCAAATGGAGTCGTTGATTCATGCTGCAGTTGTCCAAGGCAACCGAAATTCAAGGAGTATATTCGACAGATGGCTGGAATCTATGCAGAAAATCATCCTGTATTCTGCTGGGTTGACGATGATTTACGTATTGACAATCATCAGCCTGCAACGAACAACTCTTATCCTGGTTGCTGGTGTGATACATGTATTGCTTATTTTAATAATGCCAATGGCGCCAATTGGACAAGAGAAAGTCTTTCGAAAGAAGTGGGAAAAAATCCTGCGCTTTATGATAAATGGATAACTTTTAGTATCAGTTCGCTTACAGATCTGGTAGCAGTCATAACAGAAGAATTCCAGAAGATTTCCCCTGAAACAAGAATGGCACTTCAGAATACACAGCAACTGGATAAAATTCCACAAATTTCTGCAATACTGAAAACCATGCACGAAATAAGCGGGCATCCTGTAGGGTATAGATCAGGTGGTGGGCCTTACTATGAAAGTGATCAGCGTGAGCAAATCATTAAGAGTATTGGTTCTGCTGAAATGATGAAATATCTGGTAGACCTTGATTTTATTGATACATGGTGTCCGGAGGTTGAAACATATCCAAGAACTTTTGAGTCTCGTTCTGCTCAAAGTATTATGGTTGAGGGCTTTACGGCTTTGGCATATGGCCATAATGCTATAAGTTGTTTCATCACATCAAGTTTTCTTGAAGATCAGGAAATACATAGGGACTATCTCTATAAGCCATTATCAGATGGTGCAGATATGTTCAGAAATTACATACGGGATAATAATGGAACCATAGTTGCGGGATACGAAGCTGATACTGATGCAAGAGGTAAGTATTGTATCGGAGTAACTGGTATCCCGATACTGGTTGGTGTCGGGAAATCTCTTGGGAAACTGACCGAAAACGAGCTGTCAATATATGCTCCACAGGTCAGTTCCAAGGTTATTCAGAATTTACGTGACGATCTAAATGAAAGGATGCCTGCACCGGCTGTATGCTGTTCGCCGTTTTTTGGACATATGATACAGAGGGTTGATGTTGATGGAAATCTTAGAACCATAGGTATTATTAATACGAGGATAGATTATCAGAATAATATCCGTATCAGGTTAAATAACGTGAAGGATGTTAACGCGTTAAGCGTAGTATGGTATGAACTAAAAAAAGAACCAGAAATGCTACCGATAGAAAAAGAAGAGGACCGGTTATATGTAACTATACCTAGCATATTCCCTTGGTCTGTAGGATACTTATCTATTAATTGATATAAGCAATGAAAACAAGAATATTCTATATTGCAACAATTGTTTCCACCATTGTGGTGGCATGTAACAATAAAGTTGAACAGGCGACTGAAAATGATGGTCCGTCTGTAATGCTAATGAGGTTCAGGGCAGACCATACATCGTCAGAAGAGAAATGGAATGAAGTCTACCGTTCAATTGCAGAGTATCCAGGATGTTGCGATGAGGTATGGTTTTCCACAGGACTTGGTTATCCATCATTGGATTCCCATAGAAAGAATGCAGATATAATCAGAAAGGGTACAGAACAACTTAATAATATTGGAATCAGGTCTTCACTTCAGATACAAATGACAATTGGACATGGAGATGGTTTCAATCAGGCATATGATTCCGTTTTCCAGTCAATGGATTGGTGCGGGTGGACTGGTTCAAATGGAGTAGTGGATACATGCTGTAGCTGTCCAAGACAAGTCAAGTTCATGGAATATATCAGACAAATGGCGGGCATATATGCCCAGAACAAACCATTGTATGTTTGGCTTGATGATGATCTTCGTTATGACAATCATAATCCGGCAACTATTAATTCCCATATTGGTTGCTGGTGTGATACATGTATCCTGGCATTCAATAGGGAAAATGGCTCAAACTGGACCAGGGGGAGTCTGGCAAAGGCAGTGACATCAGATCAGGAGCTGATGGCCAAATGGAAGTCCTTCTCAATAAATTCACTGACCGGTCTGGCGGCTGTAATCACTTCTGAAATACATGGTATTTCACCAGATACAAAAATGGGACTTCAAAGCACATCTGAACAAAAGCATGTTGAATTGTCAACTGCATTACTTAAAACCATGAATTCTATCAGTGGAAATCCTGTAGGTCTAAGGCCTGGTGGTGGAGCGTATTATGATACTGATCCGCGTAAACTGGTTATTAAGAGTATGAATTCTGCCGATTTCAGGGCTAAAATGGGAAATCCTGACTATATTGATACCTGGTGTCCGGAAATAGAAGCATATCCAAGAACGCTCGAATCTAGAACGGCACAAAGTGTAATTCTTGAAGGTTTTACAGCTCTTGCATATGGCGAGAATGCAATAAGTTATTTTATTACATCTGGGGTGCTGGAAGATCAGCAATTGTACGTCGATCATTACTACAAACCATTATCTGAGGCAGCATCCATGCTAAAATCTTACGCTAAGGAAAATGAAGGTACCATGGTTGCCGGGTATTATATGGATGAAGGTGATTACAATAATTATAGTACTGCAGTCTGTGGTATCCCGGTTCTAATCGGTCCCGGGAAATCCTTGGGTACAATAACCAGGAGTGATATTTTTAAATATACACCTAAATCCATTTCGTCAGAAATAGAAAATCATCGCAGATCGTTCTATGGCAATATTGAGTTGCATACATTCGCATCCAGTTCCGGTGAAATCCAGAAACTTCGTGATACGCTGAATGTAATGATGCCTGCACCTGCGATTTGTTGTTCACCTTTTTATGGGCAGATTATTCAAAGAGTTGATAATAATACGGGTAAACTAAAAACTATAGGTGTAATTAATACGAGAATAGACTATCAGTATAATATTCGAATAAGACTTAATGATGTAGATGCAGATTCTCATGGCATCGATGTAACATGGAATGAATTAAGAAAATCTCCAGTCAAGCTACCTGTTGAAAAAGAAGAGGATAAAATCTATGTCGTAATACCTAGTATCTTCCCGTGGTCGGTAGGTTATCTGTCGATACACTGAGTTTACTCAGAAAGAGCATAATCCAGTCTCATTACTCTAACCGGTTTGTCCGAACCAATCTCAAAGTTTGGACACATTGTTTCTTGGCCTGTCTCAATGAACCCGCATTTTTCCATCACCCTTCCCGATGCAGGGTTTTCTAGGAAATAGTCTCCCCAAAGAATAACAAAGCCCCTGACATTAAAACAATAGTCAACAACTGTGCGTAGTGCTTCCGTGCATAATCCCTTGCCCCAGTAAGGTCTAGCAATCCAATATCCTACTTCGCACTCATCCTCCCCAATATCAAGATTTGAACAGCCTGCACGAAGATATCCTATACAACCAATTACCTCTGAGGTCTCCTTAAACTCTATTGCCCACATTCCTTCTCCGGAAAAAGCATTCCTGATTATTTCCAGGCGCGAGTTCAAACACGAAACGCAATCGGTGAGAAAAAACTGAGCCGAGCGGCTAGCCGATTGTTGGTGTGAAGGTCGGAAATTTATTTCTTTTTCCCTTCAAACCGAATATGTTTCAAAAGAAATATTATTGTTTTGGATTATGATCTGTTCTTCATACCTTT
>DCHP01000086.1:0-3505 GCA_002315675.1 Rikenellaceae bacterium UBA1749
GGCAAATGTAGGATGGGGGTGTCAATTTAGCCAGCGGAGAAGTGAACGCTTACGAAGTTTACACCAGAATGTATGCCATACCGGAATCAAGGTGGGGAGCATAAACTTCCGAAATCGGCATCAGCCGTCCCATCACACTTCCGATAAACGGGGAATCTCTTTTTTCCGAAAATGGGGAAATAATATTTGCTTTTTACAACAAATGCTTTCTAACATAAAAAGGAATCATTTCCGGCACGGTGAATACAAGTTTCAATGCATATTTGAATCTCTTTGATTCAACTTTCTTCAACTTTTCGTATGTTTCGTAGATAAATCTGGCCGCATTTTGCTTGTCTGCAAGCCACTGCTTCTTGAATTTTCCCAGATTGTATAATTTTCCTTTCACCTGCTTTTCATAATTTGAGGAAATAGTATCATTCCCGCCGACATAATAATCCACAAGAGGTACCTTTACTGTGTGATATCCGGCTACCTTGCTGAGGCGGATATTGGTATCAAATTCTTGAAGTGACGGGCAGTCTTCATCAAGCCCTCCTATTTCCAACAGACATTCACGCCTGATGATTTCCTGATTATAGTCAACATAGGTATTTCCATTAAATAAGGCGTTGCTGATATCTCCTTCCGCAATCCAATCCTGTAGGCCGAGGATACTACCGCTCCGGGCATCAACAATATTGGAGAAACACTTGCAGACCTGCGAATCCCCGGCTTCGGAAAGAAGCGTCTCAAGCAATCCGGGATGCATCACATTATCCGAATCAAAGAAAAAGGCCCATTCAGCATTTGAGGCAAATAATCCTGTATTGCGAGCACCCTGAGCACCTTTCTTTCTGGAATTGAGCATATAATGGAATCTGGAATCCTTCTTGCAATACTCCAGAATAATCTCTTTGGAGTTGTCAGTTGAATGATCGTCAACGATGATGCAGCTCCAGTCCGAGAAGGTCTGGGACATAACAGAATCAAGAGTCCGCGAAAGAAATGCACCCCTGTTATATGCCGGTATTATTATGGAAACTTGTTGCATAACTTCTTACTTTACAAGCATTGAACGAATCTTTTCAAGGCTGATGGTCAAAGAATAATTTTGCCTTATTGTCTCACGACCTTTCTCCCCCATTATTCTCGCCTGATTCTTATTGAGCAGCAACTGAATAATTCTTTTGGACATAGCCTCGGTATCATGTTCTGCAACCAAAAAACCAGTAACCCCATCCGCAATTACATCAGGTATTCCTGCATGGACTGTCGAGACCACCGGAATTCCGGCATAACAAGCTTCCATGACACTTACGGGTGTCCCTTCCTGATCTCCATCTGGAGCTGTCGCTGACGGTTGCAGGTAAACAGCAGAATTTTCAAAACTGCGGCAAATGTCGTCATGATTGACGGGACCACAAAAGATGACTTTTTCTAAAATACCAAGACCGTCAGCAAGCATCCTGCATTTCTCAAAAAGAGGTCCGTCTCCAATCATAGTCAGTCTCGCAGATGGCACTTGATATAGTACTTTACTAAAAGCCAGAATAACGTCCATTGGAGCTTTTTTTTCAACAAATCGTCCAATAAACAAAATATTGTCGTTATTAAACGCCGGATTACATACAGACATGGCATCATCCGGCCCACAAGGAATATATGCAATCTTTTTACAGTCACAGCCTAATTGAATCACTCTTCTCTCCATCAGGTGAGATACCACGATGACATTTGATGCGATTTTAAACAGTTCCCTGTACTTGTCCGAGAATTGGTTCAAGACATCGTATCTGGAGATTTCGTAGCCGTGAAAGTGCGCTATCAAGTTTATCCTCAAGTAGTCACATACTCGCATCACAGAAGCGGCACAATTCCCGAATTCAGCCAACACGTGAGTTATCTTGTTAGAATATAGACTTTCCGCCAATATTCGTTCATTAAGAGAAAAATAACGTGGGTAAAAAAGGATTCGGGGGCGTCTGAAGATGTGAAACAGTATTCTGATTTTGAGACTTCTGATAAACTTTGAGTCTCCTACAATGGAACCCCTTCTTTCCAGAAATTGAGGAACAAGGCCACCATAATAGAAACAAGCATTCTCAGTCAGCCGTTTATGAGCTTGAATAAATGATTCTGAAAAAGAATTATAAGAAGGAGATAGTATCGCGAGTTTCATATTCGTGAGCATTTTGTAAAGTTAACAATAATATTTTCAATATTTCTTTTTTTTGTATATATTGCCCTATTATAGGGAAGGGTACACAATGACACATCAAAGCGATAAAGGTAAAAGCATCTCAACCAAATTGAAATTCTCCGGTCCCAAAGGTCTTGGGGAACAATTTGAAGCAGAAGTCAATGTTCCACATTTATTTAATGATAGTCTATCCAGTTCCGTAATTGACAATGGAATCATTATCCCGGATGGCCTCCCTTTTGACTGGGGTAAAAACGGTGGTATTCTCGATTGTCAACTTAATTATGTTGAGGATTCTGCCTTTCATGAAGGCATCGGAGGAGGAGAAGTGGACAAGTCTCAATTCAATAGCAATTCTGTTGAGAACAGTGATAAAAAGTGTATCTTCATTGGACAGATTTGCCCGGTATGGGGGCATGTATTTACTGATGACATTAAGCGCCTTTGGTTCTTTGACACCCAAAAATGCAAGGATCTCTTATCGGAAGGATATCAAGTTGTTTATACAACAATGGGAAATAACCAATTGCCTCACTACATCATTGATCTTTTCAAATTAGCTGGCTTTGACATTAATTCATGTAACAGAATATCCAAACCGACTCGCTTCATGTCAATCGTTCTACCAGAATGCTCAATAAGGAAGAAGCGCGAACGAAACATAGGAGTCAGATTATTTCACCCATTGTATGTGGACTGTATCCATCGTATTTGTCAGACAGTTGATAATCTCAACTATCATTGTTTGTCTTTTGACAAAGTATATCTGACGAGATCCAACTTTACTGGGTCCCATAAGGATTTCAATGAATCAGAATTGGAGAGATTCTATTCCAAGCAAGGCTATCAGATAATCTCACCTGAATCGATGTCGGTTGAACAACAGATTTATATGATTCGACATACAAGCCATCTGGTCACCACTGACGGAAGTGTGGGACATTCATCTATTTTTTGTAATCCATCAACAAAAATCGTGATCCTCTTGAAGGCAAATTACGTCAATCCGTATCAGACTTGTATTTCTGACGTATTCGGCCTAGACATCAGTTATGTTTATTCGCATCATTCTTTTTGGGCCAATAGAAAACACCCCAGCAATGGACCTTTTTACTTATGCGTGACAAAGTATATGTCCAACCGAACAGTTCCTGCTTTTTTGAAAGTATCCTATTGGAAATATCTCATTTAAGTTTCGCAAGTAAATTTTAATAAAAAAAGCTAGGGTGAAAACCTGTGAGATATTTGGCTATATCACTGATTTTCCGTATATTAGAGTCGCCAAACAAAAACACACCCCTAGCATGAACAAAGATAGGCAAA
>DCHP01000086.1:3548-4656 GCA_002315675.1 Rikenellaceae bacterium UBA1749
TGCGGACTCGGTGTACAAAGGATAATGAACGTTCTTGGAACCATAAACATCACCGAAAGGCAGATGGCTTTCGAAAAGAAACCCAACTGCAAATTCACCTGTTCTCAAGTGATTCAGTTGATGATTTTCTTCCCGTTCTTTTCCATTAAGAATGCGGCATCGTATTTCGGCAGCTCTCTGCAACCATTGTTTGACTGTGGCAAGGATATGTTTTATCGTATTCTGTCCAATGAGAATATTGATTGGAGACACATCCTTCGCTACGTCAATAGGAAATTGTGGACCAACATATCCACTCGCAGCGATGCCAGGAATTCTGAATATCCCGTATGTATGATTGTGGATGATACAGACATGCCTAAAACTGGTCGGCGTGGTGAAATGCTCGGCAGGGTTTACTCCCATGTCAACAAACGCGGCAGCATCCTCGGTCATAAGGGTTTGTTCCTGTGCAGAACAGATGGTCGGACCCAGATGCTCGTAGACTTTACGCTTCAAGGGGAAGAAGGCAGAGTGAAATCCAAGCCTCAGGGACTCTCCCAGAAGGATATTGATGCACGATTCAATAAAGAACGCAATCCTGACTCCAAGGTTGAAAAACGTAAGGATGAATACTTTGAGGACAAGATATCCAATATGAAGAGGATGCTGAACAGAACCAAGATTGACCATCTGGGCTTCGAGTATCTTCTTGTTGACAGTTGGTTCACTTGCAAGGAAGTTGTTAAGTACATCAGGCACAAAGGGAGCAAATCTCACTTGTTGGGCATGATAAAAATGGGCAAGACCAAGTACACGGTCAATGAAGAGGACATGACCGCTACGGCCATCGCTTCTACAATGGTCAAGAAAAAGGCTGTCAAATACTCCCGTGCACATAAATTCTATTATTTCGAGACAGATGTCGTTTTCGCCGGCATGACTGTCAAACTCTTCTTTTATCGTTTTGGCCGTAAGGGTGAATGGAAGGCACTTCTATCCACAGATACTTCACTGACACCGTACAAAGCCTATCAAATATACTCAATGCGCTGGTCTATAGAAGTTTGCTTTCACGAGTGCAAGACCCATCTGAATCTTGGCAAGTGCCAATGCAGGGACTTCGGTT
>DCHP01000103.1 GCA_002315675.1 Rikenellaceae bacterium UBA1749
TATTTACAACAGGAATCCCTTTCACATCAAGTTTGTGAAAGGGATTCCTGTTATGTTATTACATGTAGTAATGATATTATCTGACGTGGATTTCCTTGGTGTGTTCTCCGTCTTTATCTTTCCATGATAGTTTGTATTTCCCCTTGAATCCGCGGAAACTGATATAGCCGTGACTATCAACTCTGGATGTTGTATTTGTACGCCATTCCTTTTCAATTAGTTCAGATAGTGCGTAATAGGAAGGTTTAGGCTGCATATCGCGGGTAAACAATCCAGATATGGATGGCTCTCCTTTGGCTCCGCATCCATCTACAACGTTCCACCATGTAATGCACATCATTGGATCAATACTGAACCAGATTCTGTAAAGATTTCTGGTGATTATGGCCTGAATCATCCGTCCTTTTTCATCATCACTTGGAGCTGAAATAGTAATTTCGCTCAAATGAATTGGAAGACCGCATTTGTAAAGATTCGTTGACCATTTGTAGATATAATCAGGTGTTTCAATCTCCGCTCCGTTTGCGATGTCAGTACATTGTTTCGGATTGAATAGATGCATTTGTGAACCAATTATGTCAACCTTGCACCCACGGCTCAGAAGCTGGTTTACCTGTTCTGCATAAATGTCCTGAACATAATCTTCCTTGTCTGTTATGTTTTCATTTATATTCAGTTTCGCACTTGCAGGGAATACTTTCTGTGCTATCTGAAATCCTTTGTATACATAGTCATTTGGCATGATAAACCCAAAACGACGGCTTCTGCAAACTTTATATCCAGGGATGAATGCTTTGTACACCATCTCCAGTGAGGTTTCATTAATTACATCCCAGCTATCGAGTCTTCCATAATAGTGCTCAGCAATCTCGGTAATTCTGGTTTCAATCAACTTCTGCATATTCTCTGCCGTGATGGGCAGATTTGCATTGATATCCTCTACTGTCGTATTATTGTAATCTTTGCGTATTCTTTCAAAAGCCTCCCTTTCACTGTCTGGAACGGCAACGTCCCATACCCAGTTAGGAATTCCAAATTGTCTCTCTGCCCATATCAGACAATGGCCATGCATTCTGACCCCTCTTGACTGAAGATAGTCTACTATTTTGTCTGTAGACGGACGTCTCCAGTGCCTTTGGTCATATGGGTTGTTGCAATTATTCCAGAACTCCTCAGTATCATTTTCATCATCAAATCTTGGTTTTCCCTGTTCAAATTCAAACTGACTCCAGTAGAAAGGTACGGTTGCTGAATTAAACAAGGTTCCGTATAGATTCTTATATTTGTCATTATATTCGGTTTTACCAAGTTGGTCAAAATTGAAAATGTGTGCTCCAAAATAGAAGTCGCTGCTGACTTGTTCAATTTTAACCTCAGTCCCTTCCTTTATGTTTGGAATGTAGACAAGAGCATCTGCCTTACGGTTATTCTCAATATCCTGGTCGATTTTTGCCTGTACTTCAGGATTCCATATTTTCCAGTATTCTTTACTCATTATGTGGTTGACATCTTCACTTTCGGAGTGTGGAATTACAACCTGTGCTTTTGATACAGTGATGCCTGCAAGCAGAACTGTTGCTAAAAAAAGTTTATTGATTCTCATAATTCTTTTGTTTTATGTTACCAGATAATGACTCTCTGATTTTCAGGTAAGAACATCTTGCCTTCTGAAATATTGAATGCCTTATAGAAGGTGTCTATGTTCTTTAGGGTAGCATTTACTCTGTTCTTGCCTAATGAATGGACATCAAGTTTTGTAAGACGTTCAATTTCTTCATTTCTGATATTCTGTGCCCATACAGCAGCATATCCTAGATAGAATCTCTGGTCAGCTGTGAATCCGTCAATAGGTTCAGGCTCTGTACCATTCAATGAATTTCTATATGCAGTATATGCAACCCTTAGACCACCCTGATCAGCTATGTTCTCACCTAAACTTAATTTACCGTTTGCATGGATGCCTGGCAATACTTCAATACTGTCAAACTGGGCTATTAGTTTTTCTGTCCTCTTTGTAAATGCTTCGGCATCAGCTTCTGTCCACCAGTTGTTCAGGTTTCCATCCTTGTCAAATTGTCTTCCCTGGTCATCGAACCCGTGAGTCATTTCGTGTCCGATAACGACTCCAATAGCGCCATAGTTGATAGCATCATCGGCATCCGGATTATAGAATGGAGGCTGAAGAATCGCAGCAGGGAAACAGATTTCATTTGTTGTAGGATTATAGTATGCATTGACTGTCTGTGGTGACATGAACCATTCGTCCCTGTCTACCTCCTTACCAAGCTTTGAAAGATTGTCTTTTGTCGCCCATATAGAAGCTGCAATGATATTCTCCCAGTAACTTATTTCAGGGTTGATGTCCAATGTTGAATAATCCTTCCATTTATCTGGATATCCGATTTTGACGGTAAATGAGCTCAATTTCTCGCGAGCCTTCGCTTTTGTCTCATCGCTCATCCATTCAAGTGCATCGATATGTTCTCCCAGGGATGTCTGTAGATTTTTGACGATCTGCAGAACTTTCTCTTTCTGAGCTTCTGGGAAATATCTTGCAACATACATTTGTCCAACGGCTTCAGATAATATTCCATTAGGAACGCTCATAGCCCTCTTCCAGAGGGGCTTAGGCTCTTCCTGACCTGACATGATTTTCCCGAAGAACTTGAAATATGCATTATAAATCTCATCACCTAAGTATGGTGCTGCTGATGAGATATACTGGGATGCCAGATAATAACGGACATTTTCGATAGGTTCATCGTTTATTAAAGAGCATGTTGCTGCCAGCACTTCAGGTTGACCAAGAATAATAGTCTTGAAATCTGAAATGCCCATCCCGTTGAAATAGCTGTTCCAGTCGAAAGAACTGTATGTCTTGATAAAGTCTTCAGTTGCTGTAGGATTGTAATTTGCCTGTATATCCCTCAGTTGAACTTTCGAACGGAATTTTTCCGCCATTTTTGTTTCAATTTCCAGAACTTTTGCAGCTGCTTCTTCTGCATTGTCGATTCCGGCTATGTTGAAGGCTGATTCCAGGTATACCTTATAGGCATCTCTTTTGATCTGATGCTCAGAATCAAGATAATAATCTCTGTTTCCCATTCCAAGGCCACTCTGGGATAGGTATAAAGCGTTGATTGAACTATTTGCCAGATCGGCTTCAACACCAATTCCGAAGAATGGTGATGGTCCTCCCATCTGTATTTTTGACAATAACGAAGGAAGATTTTCCTTGGAAACGGACATGATTTCGTCAACATCCTTTTTTGCAGGTGAAAAACCAAGTTCGTTTCGTTTTATTGAATCAAGTCCCATCTTGTATAAATCAATAATCTTTTGATCGACACTACCTTTTTCTGCAATGGTGTTTGTCATTCCTGAGAACAGGTCATTTAATCTGATTTCGTTGTTTTCTCTTAGAACATCGAATGCACCGTATCTTGAAAATTCTGGTCTCATCGGATTTTTAACTTGCCATCCATGGGTAGCATATTCGTAAAAATCTTCTGACGGCAAATACGCTGTGTCTAAATTTGATAAGTCAAATGCTGGAACTATACTCTTGTTATCCATATTATTACACGCAACAATGGAAGCCAGAGATAATATTATTAGACTCTTTTTCATTGTTCTTCTGTTAAATTCTTTTTTTTGTTTATGTTTGACCGCCTATTTATTCTTCAGTAGGTCTCTGATTTCTGTAAGAAGTTTCTCTTCGTTTGATGGTTCTACAGGCGCTGGCTCTGCTGGTTTCTCTTCAGCCTTTCTTTTGTTTATGACTTTGTTCATTACTTTCACCATTACAAAAACGCAGAATGCAAGAATTGTGAAATCAACGCATTCCTGAATGAATGAACCATAACACCAGTATATTGGTTCTACAGTTTCAGGTCTAGCAGTTATATTGTCCAGAGCGTTGGCTACCTGAGTGGAATCGGAAACATTGCTTGCAATATCAACAATTTTGTTCCCGACAGTCTGATTTACTGTTGTCACCGCATCCCTGACACTTGAAAGATCGATTTTAAGATTGGAAAAATCCGTGTTTCCAAGAAGTGCGCCAATCGGTGGCATGATAATGTCATTGACAAGAGATGAGATGATTTTACCAAAAGCACCGCCAATAATTACACCGACAGCCATGTCCATCATGTTTCCTTTGATGGCGAATTCCTTAAATTCCTGTAAAAATTTCATAGTAGTATTAAGTATTTGATTGATTGTTATCTATTATATCACTGAAGAACCTATGTTTTAAATTCTTACATTAGATTTCAAACATCGGTACTTGAGTTAAATCAGCATTGAATCAACTTGAAAATAGTATGTTTGTTGTTTTGCACCTGATGCAGGCCTCTGTATTTGTAGTATCTCTCAATTTTGGGACTATTTCAAGTGGATTCAGTATTTAATTTACTCAAAATCAATTACTATAGTGCCATAGACATCAGGAAAAATGACACCAATGCGATGGCTATTGCCAGTATGAAAAAAATAACGAATGGCAAGAGACATCCCCATTTCTTTTCGCCATAAGGCAACCTGTCCGATAATAATGTTATAATCAGTCCAACTATTGGGGTTAACAGGGCGGAGAATAGAAAAGCCCATCCGAAACCTATTTTTCTGCGGCTTCCTACAATCCCCACTAGAGCACTCAGCAGAGAGCCCGTGCAAAGTGCTAAAATAATTACCAAGATTTCCATTGATATTGCGTTGTCTGTTTATTGTATTCCTACATTTCTTCAAATCTTTGTCTTACAGCTTCGTAAAGCATAACAGCTGCGGCAGCTGAGACATTCAGTGACTCTACGTTCCCAAGTATTGGAATGGCAAGCTTTTGATCGCATAGCTTAAGAACTTCCACTGATATTCCTCTATCTTCTGATCCCATAATAATTGCGATCGGACCTGTTAGACTTGATTCATATATTAGCGTCTGGCTTTTTTCGGTAGCAGCGACAAGTTGAATGCCATTTGACTGCAAAGTTTTCAGTGAATTCCTTAAACTTCCCACTCTGCATACAGGTATTCTTGTAAGAGCACCTGATGAAGATCTGATGGCTTCTCCGTTTACGGGGGCCGAATTTTTGGCGCTCATTATTATTCCATCCGCACCTGCGCATTCTGCACTTCTTGCGATGGCACCGAAATTGCGTACATCTGTCACGTTATCCATTACAATAAGTAATGCAGGCTTGTCATTCCCCTTGAGACATTCAATAAGGTTTGTCAGTTCGACATAATCAATGGGTGCGACAACAGCAACAACGCCCTGGTGATTGGCACGATGAGTCAGTCTGTCCAGCTTTTCTGTAGGTACATTCTGAACAGGAATTCCCCTCGCATCTGCATAATCTGCAATTGAAAGCAAGGTCTCGCTGTCTGCTCCGAAATCAGTCCCTTTTATTCTCTCAAATCTGCGTTTGTCGGAATGGCTGTCCCGCCTTATGTATATTTTTTCAATTTTACTTCCGCTTTCCAATGCTTCGCGTACCGGATGAATCCCAAATATGATATTCTCATTTTTAGGTTCATCACTATTGTCAGCAGTCCCCTTATTTTCAGAAAATTTATTCCTCTCTGAAAATTCCTTTTTGTTAAAAGAGCGATCTTTTCCCCGGTAACCGTTCCTTTCACTGGATTTCTTTTTGAAGAAATCTGGCATTTGGTCGTTGTCTCTATCCATAGTTTTCAAATTCTTCTTGTTTTGAAGTCCATTCTTCCATTTTGCTGTCGAGTGACTCTTTCAGTTTTGTATAATCTTCAACCAGCTTTATCGAGTAATCTTCTGGATTAAGAAGTTTTGCTTCAAGTTCGGAAATTTCAGATTCCAGTTTTTCAATATCCCCCTCCAGTTTCCTGATAGCAGATTGAAGTCGTGTTTTTTTTCTGTCAAGTTCTTTTTTTTCATTATAGGATAACTGAGGCTTGACTTCTTCAGTAGGTGCAGTTTTTTCTGACTGCTGGGCCTTAACTTCCTTTGTTTCTTTTTTCTCAATATCCCTAAGGTTCTCAATTCTTCTTTTTTCAAGAAAATCGCTTATTCCGCCAAGGAACTGTCTTGTATGTCCATCCCTGAATTCGTATACAGTTCCAACCAGTCCAGAAAGGAAATCCCTGTCATGTGATATGACAATCACAGTCCCATCATATTTTTGAAGGGCCTGTTTCAGTACCATCCGGCTTCTCATATCCATATGGTTTGTGGGCTCATCCAGAACGAGAAGATTGTATGGTTCCAACATTAATTTTGCTATTGCCAGTCTGGCTCTCTCTCCTCCTGATAGTACTTTGACTTTTTTGTCAATATCATTCCCCCTGAAAAGAAAAGCTCCAAGAATATCTCTTAGCCTGGTTCTTATGTCTCCTACTGCAACAATGTCAAGAGTGTCGAATACCGTGTAGTCACCTTCCATCAGATCTTCTTGGTTCTGTGCATAATATCCGATATTAACATTGTATCCTACTTTGGTTTCTCCCTTTGTAGGCTCGAGTTCTTTCATTATCTGCCTGATGAATGTAGTTTTGCCTTCTCCGTTCCTGCCGACCAATGCTATTTTTTCTCCTCTTTCTACAATAATGTTAACATCTTCGAACACTTTATGATTGCCAAAATACTGTGCTGCATCTTTGGCTTCAACGACGATTTGTCCTGATCTTGGTGCTGAGGGGAAACGGATGGTCATTGCATCAACATCTTCATCATCAATTTCAATTCTTTCTATTTTTTCGAGAGCCTTTATTCTTGACTGGACCTGGTTGCTTTTGGTAGGTTTGTATCGAAACCTTTCGATAAATTCTTCCGTTTTTTCGACCATTCTCTGTTGGTTCTCATATGCGGCCATCTGCTGTGCCCGTCTTTCCTTTCTCAGCTCTTCAAAATGGGAATAATTTACTTTATAATCATATGCTTTCCCGCATGAAAGCTCTATTGTCCGATTTGTAACATTGTCCAGGAACGCCCTGTCATGGGAAATCAACATTACTGCACCCTTGTATGAAATCAGATAATCTTCAAGCCATTGAATACTTTCAATATCTAGGTGGTTGGTTGGCTCATCAAGAAGAAGGACGGAAGGTTTGCGAAGAAGAATCTTGGCAATCTCGATTCTCATTCTCCATCCTCCGCTGAATGCAGATGTAGGCTTGTCGAATTCATCCCTTTTGAATCCAAGTCCAAGAAGGATTTTCTCGACCTGAGCTTCTCTTGAACCACCATCAAGGAAGTGATATCTTTCAGTTGCCTCATGCAACCTGTGCAATAGATTCTGATATTCTTTTGACTGGTAATCAGTTGATTTTTCGATGGATTCAGTACATTCTCTTATTTCTTCTTCCAGTTGGAGCAACTCGGAAAAAGCCTTCCCGCACTCTTCCTTCAATGTCGTATCATCTGAAGTTGCCATTTGCTGCGGAAGGTATCCTATTGTGCAATCAGAGGTCTTGCTGACCACTCCAAGAGTCGGATGCTGTATCCCTGCAATTATTTTGAGGATTGTGCTTTTCCCTGCGCCGTTCTTTCCAACAAGTCCAACTCTTTCCTTTTCGTTTACAAGAAATGAAATATCCCTGAATAGGTCGGTTGATCCAAATGATACTGTGATGTTGTCTACTGAAAACATTATCTTAAACCCAAAATTCTATCAATTGTAAGTATTGGATCATCTGATGTAAAAACTGCATTGCCGGCAACAAGGCAGTCTGCGCCACTTTCATATAATAGTTGGGCATTTGAAATATTGACTCCTCCATCAACCTGAATAAGTGCGGGACAATCTCTTTCCTCAATTACCCTGCTTAATCTTTTGATTTTGTCAATAGTACTTGGAATAAATTTCTGTCCTCCGAATCCTGGGTTGACTGACATTAACAGAACGTAGTCTAAATCGGGAAGTATCTCTTCAATGGTGCTGATCGGGGTGGCAGGGCATAATGCGACACCGGCTTTCATCCCTGCATCCTTGATTGCCTGTATGGTCCGATGTGCATGTGGAGTAGTTTCAATATGGAATGATAACCAGTCAACACCGCAATCCCTGAACTGGTTAATGTACCTATCCGGTTTCTCAATCATAAGATGGGCATCCAGGGTCTTTTCTGTTGCTTGCCTGATGGATTTTATTACAGGCATCCCAAATGAAATATTCGGCACGAACATACCATCCATGACATCAAGATGGAACCACTGTGCATTACTTTCATTAAGCATTTGACAGATATCTTCCAGATGAAGGAAATCTGCACATAGAATTGATGGGGAGATTATTTTCATGATCAATTATTGTAACTTTGCAAAGTTACAAAACTTTAGCGCTACAAATGACTGATTTGGAGTCGATATTGAAAAAAAAATGGGGGTACACTTCTTTCCGGCCTTTGCAGAAAGAAATTATCCAGAGTGTTTTGTCTAAGAGGGATACAATAGCCCTTCTTCCAACTGGCGCTGGAAAGAGTCTTACATACCAGTTGCCCGCTTTGGCTATGGATGGCGTTGCGATAATTGTAACTCCCTTGATATCACTTATGTATGATCAGGTAAAGGCATTAAGGGATAGGGAGGTGAATGCTGTCTACATTAGTTCCGGTATGTCCTTGTATGATGTTGACAGGATACTTGACAACTGCGTATTCGGTGACGTCAAACTATTGTATATTTCCCCAGAGAGGGTAGGGACCATGCTGTTCCAGACAAGGGTAAAGCGGATGAATGTCAGTATGGTTGCAGTTGATGAAGCTCATTGTATTTCTCAGTGGGGATATAATTTCAGGCCATCATATCTTAATATCTGGCATTTACGGGAACTTCTGCCTGACGTTCCGTTCCTGGCACTCACGGCAACTGCTACCAAAATGGTTGTATCTGATATCTCTTCGCATTTGATGTTGAATAACCCGAATGTTTTTGTATCAAGTTTCGAAAGAAAGAATATACGGTTCGTAGTCAGAAGTACTGATGATAAGAAATCAAAGCTATTGGAAATCATATCAGTTCTTCCTGCAAGCTGGACAGGAATCGTATATTGCAGGACTCGGACAGGTACAGTTGATGTTTCTGATTTTCTATCAGGGAATGGTGTTACATCAGATTTTTACCATGCCGGTCTGGATTCAAAGTCAAGGAACATGAAACAGAAATCATGGATGGATGGTCGTGCCCGGGTTATAGTTGCAACTAGTGCGTTTGGGATGGGTATCGATAAATCAAATGTAAGGTTTGTTGTACATTATGATATGCCGGATACAATAGAGGAATATTATCAGCAGGCAGGAAGGGCAGGACGTGATGGTAAAGATTCATTTGCCGTAGTACTATATTCAGAAAAAGATATTTCAAATATAAACAGGAGGGTGATGGATGAATTCCCCAGTCTTGATGTCGTGAAAAAAGTCTATGACCTGTTGTGCAGATTTCTTGAGATTCCTTTCGAATACGGACAGAATGTGGTAAAACAGTTCTCCCTGTTTGAATTCTGCAAGTATTCCAAAATATATTCTTCAAAGGTTATCGCCTCGCTCAAGATATTGCAAAGCAACGGATATCTGACATACTATGAGGAGAATGAACGTCCGACAAGAATTCAGTTCGAAGTTTCCAGGGATGCCCTTTATAACTTCACGATAGAAAATGAATACGACGACATTGTTATTGCTGCTCTGCTTAGAAATTATGAAGGTCTTTTTACAAGGTTCACGCCGATAAATGAACAGTTCCTGTCGCATATTACCGGAATTGAAGAGGAAAATATTCCAGCGGTATTGATCCGTCTGTCAAGACAGCATATTCTTAAATACATACCGAGAAACAGTGAGCCTGTCGTAAAATTTGATCTGGCGCGGGTTTCAATTGATAGTATTTTTATAGCACCTGAAACCTATATAGTCCGAAGGAACAATTTGAGTCTGATGACTTGTTTTGTTAAAGAATACTTACTGCAAAAGACAGGATGCAGGATGCAACTTCTCTGCAACTACTTTGATCAGGATAATGTCACAGCGTGTGGACACTGTGACATATGCTGTACTACTAAATCCCATGTAGTGGAAGATGTTCAAGAAGCGATTGCTCCTCAAACCCGCAAAGAAGTCTGTAGTGCTATAATAAGGGAATTGCAATCAAAAGGGCAGTCAAATTCAATGGAAGAATTGTCTAATGCTATTCCATATGGTATGTTCGATATTCTTCTGGCTTTGAGGGAACTGCTGTGGAAAAAGGAAGTCTATGAGATGCCGGATGGAAAAATAAGGCTTAGAGTCTCTTAGACATATTATGCACCATCATTTCCTTCCACTTCTTAAAATCTCCGGAGATAATATGTTCTCTGGCTTCCGTTACTAATCTTAGATAGAATGCCAGATTGTGCATAGTGGCAATTTCCGCAGCCAGCATTTCACCTGCAATAGTGAGGTGTCTTAAATATGCTTTTGAATAAATATGGTCCACCATGGATGTTCCGTCAGAATCAATTGGAGAAAAATCATTCATCCATTTCTGGTTTCTGATATTGATAGTTCCATTTGCCGTGAAAAGCATTCCGTTCCTTCCGTTTCTGGTTGGCATTACGCAGTCGAACATGTCAATTCCACGGTCAATGGCTTCAAGAATGTTAATAGGAGTCCCGACTCCCATTAAATATCTTGGCTTGTTTTCCGGAAGTATGGTATTAACACATTCAATCATATGATACATGTCATCGGTAGATTCACCTACAGCCAGTCCGCCAATAGCGTATCCGTCTGCATCAAACTGTTTCACGAATTCAGCGGACTGAATTCTTAGCTCCGGGTATGTGACACCCTGGATAATAGGGAACAATGATTGGTAGTAACCATGTGGACATGATGTTTGTTCAAATCTATTGAAACACCTTTCTGCCCATCTGCATGTCAGTTCCAGGGATTTTTTCGCATATTTCCTGTCTGCAGTTCCAGGAGGACATTCATCAAGAACCATCATAATGTCTGACCCGATGATTCTTTCGGTGTCAATAACATTTTCTGGGGTGAAAGTATGGTAACTGCCGTCAATATGTGATGAGAAACGACATCCTTCTTCTGTAATTTTCCGTCTTTCCGTCAGGGAAAAAATCTGGAACCCGCCGCTGTCTGTAAGTATCGGTAAATCCCATGCGGAAAAACGATGCAGCCCGCCGGCTTGAAGTAATACATCTAGACCTGGTCGTAGATAGAGATGATATGTGTTGCCAAGAATAATTCTGGCCTTGATATCATCTTTTAAATCTCTATGAAGTACACCCTTGACGCTACCAACAGTACCTACCGGCATGAATATAGGGGTAGGGATTTCTCCGTGTTCAGTACAGAAAAGACCTACTCTGGCATTACTATTTTCGGATGTCTTTATTAATGTAAATGCATTTTTTCCCATGAGTGCAAAAGTACTCCTTTTATTTTATTTTGCTATCTTTGTTCAACTCAAAAATTGCTATCTCTGAAATGTATAATATATCAAATCTTCTCTTTGGTTTTTCTTTTGCAGATAAGTTGTTGCTTTCACTATTTCTGTTTGCTGTCCTTGTTCAACTATCATATTGGGTATATTATTCTTGCCTTCTTAAATATCATCTTCCACGACTTGACAAGGATAACAAGACAGATGACAATCAAGAAACTACCGATAATAGTTTCATGAGGATGCAGGACAATAGTATTCCTCCCGTATCTGTAATAGTAGTTGTCAATGACACTCATATGGACTGGATTGAGAATGGTATGAATGAACTATTTTCCCAGGATCACCCAAACTACGAAGTGATTGCGGTCAATGATTGTGGAGGTGAGAATGTCTCGATTGCCCTCCAGAAATTGTATATTGACAATCCTATCATGAGATATACATCCATTCAACCAGATAGGAAGTTCCTTCACACAAGGAAAGTTGCTTTACTTGTTGGAATAAAATGCGCTAGGTTTGATAATTTTATTTTTATAGAGCCATGGACGAAACCATCATCAAACAGGTGGCTGCGTCATATGGCGGAAGGCTTCAGGAACAATAAGCAGATTGTACTTGGAACGTCAACCTTGGAAACAGGGAAAAAATCAGTAAGCAGATTTATCAGGTCTTTTGCATTGATGTCTCAAATTCGTTCTCTTAGGGCAGCAATGGCAGGTAGACCATATAAAACATCCAGAACCAATTTCGGTTTTACAAGAAAATTGTTCTATGAAAATGGCGGATACAACTTTCGGCAATCAAGTTATGGAGAGAATGACCTGTTCCTGCAAAAAGTAGCAAAGAATGACAACTTTTCAATTGTGGCAACTCCCGAAAGCCAGATGATAAGAAATCTTGATGGTTCATTTGGGAACTGGCTGAATAATGAAAAATTCACTTCTTCAACTTTCAGGTTCTATCCATTCAGGGTAAAGATTCCGGTCTTTATAGAACTTTTTACCTCATTTTTATTGTGGATGATTGTCCTGATTGCTATGGTAAAGTCCATTGTTTTAGCTTCTTCTGAAAATATTACGTTATTTTTGGGTGATCCTAAAAATATTTTTTGGTGGAGTGCTATACTTATCCTTGTTTTATTCCGTCAACTTGTAATGTCAATAGTAGTGGTCTGGGTCTCAAAAAATCTATATGGAAAAAATGCTCTTTGGGGCTTTCTCTGTTATGAAAAGGTAGCTGCTGTCTTTGAATCATTATTGGCAATTAAAAGGAGATTTGGAGAAGCACGAAAAATCTGGTAAATATGAATGACGACCTGATAGATGGGCAATTGGTGAAGAATGCTCTTGATGGAGATAACTCCTCTTTTGACGTTCTGGTAAAACGTTATTCCGGTAATGTGCGCATGATGTTGGAGAAACGCAATGTCGTATTTGCAGAGGATATTCTGCAGGATGCATTTGTAAAGGCATATCTCAATTTGTCAAAGTTTGATGAGAAATATTCCTTCGGAGGTTGGGTGATGACAATTGCCAAGAATCTTTCTATTGATTCAAAGAGGAAAATCACTCCATCATCAGACGGGGCACTTCCAATTGAGGGGGTTAATATTCCTTCGTTAAGTCCTGATCCGGAACAGCTTGTCGTGCGTACCCAGCAGGCGCAGAGATTGGAGGTTATGATGGGCAAATTGCCCGATAATTACAGGCAGATACTTAATCTCCGGTTTGATGAAGAACTCAGTTATGAGGAGATTTCACAAAAGCTGGAACTACCTATTGGTACTGTAAAAACCCAGATACACAGAGCCAGGCAAGCGCTAATGGCGCTAATGGAAATGTAATGCCAATATTACTTAAGTAAACTCACAAATAGCTAATGTCTTTGTATTGATGAAATGGAACGAATTCTGAAATATTTCCCTAGTCTGGATGAACGCACTTCCCAGAGACTGGAAAGACTCATGCCACTTTATACTGAATGGAATCAGAAAATCAATGTTATTTCTAGGAAGGATATTTCAGAGCTGTATTTACATCATGTCCTTCATAGTCTTTCCATCTTGAAGGTCGATTTCTTGAAGTCAGGTGAAAGGATTCTGGATGTAGGATGTGGTGGTGGTTTCCCTGTTATTCCACTGGCAATTATGAGGCCTGACGTCGAATTTATAGCACTGGATTCAATTGGAAAAAAAATCAAGGTGGTAGACGAGGTTGTGAATGCCCTCTGTCTTGAAAATGTAAGGACGATTAACGATAGAGTTGAAAATGTCAAGGAAAAATATGACTGGGTCATTTCACGGGCGGTTACATCATTGCCTCAGTTCGTGTCGTGGACATGGGACAAAACCACAAATGGAATATTATATCTGAAAGGTGGCGATCTCTCGGAAGAGATAGCTGAATGTGCGAAAAATGTAATGGAATACAATATAAGTCAATGGTTCTCTGAGGATTTTTTTGAAACAAAGAAGATTCTGTATCTGGAAAAATAGACCAATTAATTCAGATGTGCATAAAAAGTTAATACATGGGATGCAGAAAATAGGAAAATAGATTTTTTTGGCAGTTAACTTTTTTTGATTTACCTTTGCACTCCCTAGAGAAGAATATTCTTAAGGACAAAGATTAAAAAAAACAGTAAAATAAATATAGAGCAATGAAAAGAACATTCCAGCCATCACGTCGCAAGAGAGTGAACAAACATGGTTTCCGTCAAAGAATGTCTACGGCTAACGGTCGTCGAGTTCTTGCTGCACGTCGTGCAAAAGGTCGTAAGAAACTTACTGTATCTGACGAAAATTAGTACGTCGGGAATTGTGGTATCCTGTTGAGTCAGGATGGAAATGGGTGATTTTTTGTAACTTTGCAAAAGGTTGCCTTTTTTCGTTTTAATGCATTTTGACTATAATGTTAAAAAGAATATTTACATATATCGAGAATCATTTTCTGCTTCGTAATCTGACAGTAGCAATATGTTTGATGCTGGTTCTCTTGTATCTGGTGTCAGTAGGGCTGAATATTTTTACAAGGCATGGCCAGAAATTCGAGGTTCCTCAGTTGATAGGAAAAACACTCGACCAGTGCGCCCCATTACTTCAGGAAGCCGATCTTCGGATTGAGGTGATTGACTCAATATATATTCCTCATCATCAGCCTTCGGAAATACTGGATCAGAGTCCGGCACCTTCAATGAAAGTCAAATCAGGACGAAATGTGTTTGTCGTAGTCAACGCAATGCGTCCAAGAACTGAGGTTGTTCCATATGTGACGGGATGTTCTCTAAGGCAGGCAAAGAATATGCTTGAAACAAAGGGTTTTGAAATATCCAAACTCAGGTATGTTGATGATGTGGCTACAAACAATGTAATAGACGAAATAGTAAAGGGAAAAAAGATATCTAGAGGGTCTTCTGTCAAGGAAGAACTTGGAACAGGTGTTGAACTGGTGGTTGGTTTCAACCCTTCATCTCCTCTTCCGATTGTTCCAAAAGTTATTGGACTCACATTAAGAGAGGCCAAAAGTAGATTATGGGAAATAGGCCTTAATGTTGGAGATGTGATTTCTGATGGTACTTATGATAAGGATGATATAGGTAATGCCCGTGTATGGAAGCAAACTCCTAATCAGCAGGAAAGAACAATGTATGGAAATGCTATTGTTCTTAATATGACAGTAGATAATGACCGGGTGCAGAGTGGATCAAGGCAATCTGATGAATTGAGCAGGCAGTATGCGGAACGTGAAGACTCTCTAATAGAAGAAGTGAAAGATAAATTAGAGTAACTATTCAGTCGCTATGTCCAATATCAACAATAGACCTCTTTCTGGAATGTTTGCTTGATACATTGATGGTTGTTTTTTTACCTAGGGGGCTGAATAGTTACAAATAGATTAAAATTATGTCATGGAGTTAGATATAATTTATTATCTTCTCATCTTTGACACTTTGAAATC
>DCHP01000015.1:0-508 GCA_002315675.1 Rikenellaceae bacterium UBA1749
TGATTTCAAAGTGTCAAAGATGAGATTAAAAAATATGTCTCAAAATTAATAATAATATGCATTTCAAATACGATTTGATTGTATTTAACAGAAATAATTTAAGAATTTAATATTGTAATATAATGAAATAAATATGAAAATAGAGTATTTTTATGTCATAATCTAAGAGTATACAAGTTTTATATTATGGATAATTTTAATTGTATTGATTTTGAGACTGCAAATGAATGTCGTTCAAGTGTTTGTTCTGTTGGTATTGTTTGCGTCAGAAATGGGGAAATATCAAATACTTTCTATAGCCTAATTCATCCGGAACCTGAATATTTTAAATGGTTTTGTCAGAAAGTCCATGGAATTTGTGAATGTGATACTGAAGATGCACCATGTTTTTCAAAAGTCTGGGAAAAAATTGAACCTCTTCTTGAGGGATTCCCAATGGTCGCTCATAATGCAAGTTTTGACGAAGGTTGCCTTAAGGAAGTATTCAGAGTCTACCAGATGGATTATC
>DCHP01000015.1:523-25778 GCA_002315675.1 Rikenellaceae bacterium UBA1749
ATTATCCTGAATATGAATTTTACGACACCTTGAAAGCATCAAGAGAATATTTTGGCAATAGTTTGCCGAACCATCAATTGCATACCGTTGCAGAAGCATGTGGCTTCAGCCTCAGAAACCATCATCATGCATTATCAGATGCCGAAGCATGCGCCTATATAGCAATGAAAATACTGTAATCTTGTCCTAAGAATGAAAAGAGTAAAAAAAAACAGCACACAATTTGAGCTATTGTCTTACAGCTATTATAAATGCAAAATGCGCGTAGCGCCTAAATATATCTTATAAACACACTTTTTAACTCACTACCCGGATAAAAAAGCATACATACAACAACTCCCATCCATCTTTGGTAATAAAACCAGATAAGTTGAATGGGAGTTAATTTTATAATATTGAGATTCCTTATATATAACTTGCTTGTAGAGAGTATACTAGAGGATGCTGATAATTTTTGTTGACTTTTTGTCAGATTTTGGTTTTTCTACCCATTTGCCATCGCGGTACTCACCCCAGACATATGCTTTACCAGGAACTGCAAATTTAAATCGTACATTCCAGTCTTTTGGAAATGCAGGAAGAAGGTAAACTTGACCATCATATGACTGAATTACTAAGTCCTGAATAGCAATTGCAAGAGTTGATCCATGATCTCCATCGGGTATCCAATTGTAATTTGGACCAAAGAATGCAGGAAATTTGAACTCTTTATTATGATTCTGTAATCTAATCAGGATTTCATTCTTAGCTTCATCTGTCATACCCAGCATTGCGGCAATCAGAGCATCCTGAGACCATCCAAAATGAAGGTTGAATTTCCTGCACAGATAGGAATTACGACCAATGTCTATGTCTTTTGTTGTAAAATTGCAAAGTTCAAAAGGGAAAATGGTCATTAATTCAGGATTCTCGAAATTATTTGTTTGACTATTGTAAATTTCTGCCGGTGCAAAGACCTTGTTTCCATTGGTATCAACCCTGTAAGGAATGTCCGGTAAAGCATTTCTCACATAATCAATTTTTTCTTTCAGAGTTGCTGGAATAATTATATCAGAAGGGAGAGTAGTGAAGTCTTTTACAACCGCATGTAATCCTGCAATTGTCGGCATATCATTTTCAACTCCATACCAGTATGTTTCAAGAGACTGCGTATTTGTCATTCTCATTTTACCTAAAGAATCAATCTTAGCATATGAAATGAAGAAATCAAGGAATTCTTCACTCATCGGAATCGTTGTTTCTTGAAGGTATTTTACATCACCACTATATCTATAATAATCAAAAAGCATGTGGATAAGTTCAAGAGGATCCTGGAAAATATGTCTGGTATACATATTTTCTGCACCTATGGATTTTGTCCCTATACAATAATCACTTGCCGCAAAGGTGCCAAACTGGGTTATTGTTTCAGGAATTATTGCACCATTAGCGCCATAGTATACTTTAGCCTGTTCTTTGAAAGTGGGCATAAGGCTATAATAGAAATTTGCAAGAGATTGAATCACGTTCCAATCGCCTGATTTAAGCATAGGAAAATATGGAAGTCTAGTATTCTGCCACCAGTAACACTCACCCCATTTTCTGTAATCAGGATTAGCACTTGTCGAATTGTTGACCTTTTCAGGCGAAAGAGTAAAGATAGACCCATTGAATTTTATAGGATATTCCGATTTACCGGCACATAAAGTCAGCCACCTTTGACAATTGTATGATTCAGTGATTTTCTTGCCAGTCTCAACATCAGAAGTTGAAATATCAAGGTAACTCTTATCCCATACATCATTCCAATATGTTTTGTTCTTTGCCACGGCCTGGTTATATGTACTAGAGGATTGCAGAACAGAAAGAGTCTGGACTTTCCAATCTTCCGGATTACAGTTAGGAATCGAAGTAACAGCAACCTTTATAGTAAAGTCTTTGACTGGAATTTTACTTGAAAGGGTAGAGCTCTCAGAATGAACAAGTCTATCGCTTGAAATCATTGCACCGAATGTACGGCCTTTAAACGGATCATTGACACCAATATTGTCAAGATAATTATTTTTCAGGGTAAAGTCATAGGTAGAAGTGTCATTATGATGGAAAAAACCAAGGCTGTTCTCTATACTGAAAAAAATGTCAGCAGATTCTTTTATAGGGAATTCGCCATTGTAATTATAGAGATTGTATGAACTATGTTTTTCATTTTCATCAAGAGATCTAGACTTGGTTCTCCATATCTGCGGTTCTATGGAAACAATAGATGGAGACTTCATTTTCCCTTTAATCCAAATGATTGGGAGTTCACTGTCAGCGAAGACATTAATAATTAGTTTTGAATTGCTTATCTGAATTATTCCATTTATAAGGTCCAGTTTCTGAATACAATTATCATCCCACTGACATCCGTCGATTGAAAGTTTCAACTTTCCTGCTTTCAAAAGACGGCCAAGTTCACTGAAGCAGTCATTTCGAGTAAGATATATATACATACCATCTTTTTCGGCCCAGACATTGCCTGCAACGACACCATTTCCAAATGGGAAACTTGCTGATTCATCTTGCGACACTTCGTTCCATACGATATTTTCCTGAGCATAAATGATACTTGTTGAAAATAATGATATTAAGAATACAATTCTAAATAAAGTCTTTTTCATATTACAATGTATTAAAATTCGTTAATAGAATTAATATTTGAGTTTACTTACTGAATGATAAAAAGATGTTATACCTATTTAGCTGATTTTTCTATGTCTTCAATGAATTTATCTGTGGTTTGCCATTCATTGACACGGACCTTGTTTTGAACAATCCAATTCTTGAATTCATTCCATGTTCCATCCTGAATCGACTGCTTTGTATTTCGTCTTATTTTAAGATACAATAATTGCATACGCACATTTCGAACCCGTTCTTTGACCTCATCGTTTTCTGAAAGATTCATAGCTTCATTTAGAAGGCTTTCTCCTACACTAATGAATTGATCTGTATAGATTGGGTCATTGAATCCGAAATATATACTGAAGTGAGTATCAGGTTTCACAAGATTCTGAGAAAGCTCAAAATATTCCCATATTTTTCCAGATGCCCTTCCATAGTAATCTGTTATAAATTCTTTTGCAAGGTCATTTGTATTCTGTTCCGGATCCCATAACAGTTTGGTTACTACCCATGTTCTAAGTTCGCAGAATTCAGAAAACCCGGATTGATATTGCGCTTCTTCAAAAATACCAATTGCGTTGTTATCACGGAATGTCTTGATATTTGGCGCAAGTACTGAAAAATTAGGGAAAGGCGCAATATAATGAGCGTAATTGACAATATAATCCCAGATGAAAAGATGAGGTGCAATTGCCTTCCAATTCTTCATATCCTCCATGAAAGACTGGTTCTGAGGGCATCCAGCTTCAAGTGGATGGGCGAAGCAACACTCTATGTTACAAAGTCTAATGACAACATTATCTCTTGGAGTGATGCCTACTGGTGGTTTTCTTCCATATTGATATGCAAAAGTTCCGACATATTTGTCTGGAAATAGTTTTTTTGCAGCATCGGCAGCCTGATTGACAAACCATAGAATCAATCCTGAATGAGATCCATATATCTGTTCAATTTTTTTACATGAATCACATTCACAAAATAGATAATTATCGTTTTGTGAGAGACTATATATACGATACAATGGTTCTTCTTGCATAACCTTCAGCAGTCGTTCAGTGCAGATTTTCAAGACATCAGGATTGCTAAGACAAAGTTGTGCTTTGGGGTCGCGTTTACCATTTCTTAGTGCAAAATATTCGGGATGCGTTTCAAAAAATTCTGATGCAGGAACAAACCTTCCGAACGTATGACAACTCCAATAAGCTTCCAGATTACCATATTCATTCTCACTTGGCACCCATTTTGTATTTTCCTTGTTGTGGGCACTCCAAGAAGGAGTGTTTGTTACATTATAATAGTTTGAATAACGATACTTTACAGCAGGACTTTCCTTATGATTCAATTCGTTAAAGGTCCAGATGTCACGTGAAGGAATTATTGAGAAATCGGGAGTATACCATCTGCATCCAAGTTCCTTTTCCAAAAAAGTAAAGACTCCATACATGGTACCTCGTTGACGGCCACCATAAATGAATAGATTTTTACCTTTACTTTGATATGTAAAACTCTCATCATTGTCTGCAATATCCTTTTCGCCTATAAACTCAGCTACTTTATTGTTGTATCCGATAAAAATCTTGTTTCCGTTACATGAGAGATCGGTAGTAATAGGAAGTATCGCGCCACTAATTTCACAAATAGTCTTCTGTAGTTCCTTTGCCGCGGTATTTTCTGAAATGGAAGCATTAGGGGATACTATAATTTTGTAATTTGACTTACCATTTTTAAATAGAACATTATCTGAACCAAAAACAGATGATGTTAGTATTATTAATACAAGGATTGAAGTAAATAATCTACGCATATCAAATTGATTTATCTTGCTTTACAAACTTAAGCAATATTTTCAGATATAAGAAACTGAAAAGCAAATCGGAAGTAGTGAACTAAATATTCAATTCATTACGGATATTTCATTGAACAAAAAAGAAATATGAATGAATTCTGATTGAAGTTATCAAAATATTTCTTAGAAAAACATCATAATGACTGATATTACAGTAACAATCTGAATGAATCTTCTGAAACCTTGTTCAGGGAAAAGCTTAACTATATATATTCCAACAACAGCACCTAATAAAATAATCGGTAACATAATGGTGTTAAGGATGAATGTCGAGAATGTTATATTATTCCATACAAATAGTTGAAGAGGTATTTTAAGGAGATTAACTACAAGGAAAAACCAAGCATTGATACCGATATATTCCATTTTTTTCTTTTCCATAGAGAGAAGGTAAACTGAGAGTACCGGTCCTGCTGCATTTCCAATCATAGTAGTAAATCCACCAAGAAGTCCGAATAAGGAAGAGTACCACCATTTGTCCATCCATTTATTTCCCTTGCCATAGAATTCACTCCAGAACATAACAAGAAGAGCAATAGCCAATGTAACACCCATAAGTACCTTGAACTGATTTGTCGGAATTAGCCTATCAACAAAAATTGCAACAAAAAAGCCAAGAACAGCTGTCGGCAACAACTTAATTACTATACTCCAATCAGCAATACGCTTGTAATATGCAACTGCAATGATATCTGCCATACAGAGCATAGGTAGTATAATACCAGTGGATTCCTTTGCGCCGAAGGCAATGGCCATAAATGGGACAATGACAAGCATAATTCCCTGAATGCCGGTTTTTGACATGCCGATACTGATAGCAGTGAATGAAATAATAATCCACTGGAATAATGATAGACTTTCAATCATATGGCAAAAGTAAATAAACAGATGTTAGTAGACAAAAAAGTAAGCAAGTCCTACATATTGGAAACTTGCTTACTATAAGTTATAGGGGCTTGAAAAGAATACGATTAATTATGGGATTACTTCTTTTTACCTTGCTTTGGTTTTATAACAGTTTTCCCATCAATGCTGAAATTATTGTAAATGATAGTAGGTCTTGTACGTCTTACACTCATAGAAGGGAACCACATATCCTCAGGGGTAAGACCACAAATATCAATAACTTCAATACAATATTTAAGTCTGCTTAAATCTGCATCGACATTGTTTGTTCCAAAAGTAAACTTTATACCACGTTCTTTAGCCTTCATAATGATTTTGCAACTTGGGATTTTGTAACGAGGATTGATTTCAAGAGCAATATGATTCTCCTGCATAACAGTAAGCACTTTGTCAATCCGTTCATCCGTCCAGTATTTATCGTAATATAGTTGCATATCTTCGGGTATATAAGTAGCATTTGCATAAATATCAGCAGGTTCATTAGAAAGGATAAGAACTATCTGCTCAACCAAATGGTCCATATATTCGTCCTTAGTAATTTTATCATATTTAACCTCTTCTTTTCTGTAAATGCGAGAATTTCTTCCTTTATGATCTATAATAGTCATGGCATCGGTGAAAAGATACTCGAAAAGACCAAGTGCATCGCTTGAGAAAGTCTGAGTCCATTTTCTGCCTTCACCCTGGACACCCAGAAGAAATGGTTCATCCTTAATTTCATGATAATACTTGCGGACTTCCTTGTCATTTGAGAGCATTCTACCAACACCACCTTCACCTGCATTTGGAGCTACACCATAGTTGATTCCATATTCCATCGACATTTTATGGGCCATTTCCTTTGTTAGTCCACCTTTTAGATGAACATGATAATCAATTACAGGAAAATCAATCTGCTGAAGACGTATGATTTTATCATATTGTTCATCCTGAGGCGAAGGAATTTCTTCCTTAGTTGATTCCGGCTTGTCAATTACAACAACATTCCTTAGTTCCACGCTTCCGGTTTTAACAGACAATCCCAATCTGCCTTTTGCAAAAAGTTGTGTCAAATGTTCATCACTTCGCCAAGGTTTATCCGGTTCCAGATAGGAAACAACCTGTTTACCATTGATAAATACGGAAATATACTTATCATAGGCAGAAATGGAGAAATCGAACCATTCATTATCCTTGGCCAATGAACGGTATAGGTTTCTGACATGAGTTAAGCTACCGGTCTTTATGGTTCCGTCAATATCACCATTTCTGAAAAGCACCTCATAACCATCATTATTGATTGTCCTGCAAAAAAAAATTGATGCAATGGCACCATCTGATAATTTTGCTTCACCTGTTATCTTGAAATTATTGTATCTGCCAAAAATATTATCACCTTCAGTGAATAACCCTTCTGGTTTTGTACATGAAATAACAAGAAGAGGTAACAGTATAAGTCCAAATAATGATTTCTTCATGAGTTTGATTATGTATAAATATCGTATATGATTAACTTTGCGATATAAAGTTATATATTCAAAATTTAAAGAAAAAATTAATTCGTTTATAAAGAAAAATTGTATAATGGAAATTATTAATTTAATAAATCTATAGTATAATCGCTATTATTAAGTTGCTTTTATATAATACTATTATTATTTCCTAAAGGTTTTTCATTTGAATCTACACGACAAATATCGGAATGATCAAAAATAAAATATTAATCGAAGGTATAAGAGATGGATTGCCAATTGGTGCAGGGTATTTTGCCGTAGCATTTTCACTTGGAATAATTGCAGCAAAAGCAGATTTGTCATCATGGCAGGGTTTCATATCAAGTTTCTTTACAAGGGCATCTGCTGGAGAATACGGAGTATATTGTTCAATTGCGGCAAAAGCAGGAGTTGTAGAAATTATCCTTATAACACTTATTGCGAATGTCAGATATCTGCTGATGGGTGCAGCATTGACTCAGAAACTCGATCCAAAAATGCCATTATGGAAAAGGGTTGTAGCTGCGTGTTGTATTACTGATGAAGTGTTCGGTATTTCAATAGCATTTAAGGATAAATACTTGAAGATGTCCTATCCTCTTGGAGCAACCTTGGTTGCTGGGACAATGTGGGCCGCGGGGACAGCATTCGGTATAACAGCAGGAAATATTCTTCCAAACAATATTGTAACTGCCTTAAATGTAGCACTTTATGGGATGTTTATTGCAGTAATAATTCCACCATGTAGAAATGACTCTAATTTATTATATGTAGTCATTATTAGTTTTATTGTCAGTTATTCATGCTCATTAATACTGCCTGTAAGCTCTGGCACCCGGACAATAATCCTAACTATTATAATTTCGGCAATAGCCGCATATATTAAACCTGTAAGGAAAGATGAATAGCATAAGATTGATATGTTACATTGTTATTATGATAGGCGTAACAAATCTCCTAAGGATTCTGCCTGTTACACTGATCAGAAAACAGATAACAAACCGTTTTTTCATAAGTTTCCTATATTATGTACCATATGTGACCTTGGCTGTAATGACGGTTCCTGCAATAATGGAAACAACCACCAATCAGATTATCGGGTTGATTGCACTGATTTTAGGAATAACGGCCGCATGGTACAAAATGAGTCTATTTACTGTATCAGCAATATGCTGCATATGTGTTTTTATACTGGAACTGATATAACAGAATATTAAAGACTTAGGCCAGGATAAGGAAGAACTGATGAAAATCCACCATCATTGTATATATTCTGAAGTGTTACCTTGTTGGTGTAATCGGAGAATAGGACAGTAACAAGATTTGCACAGTCTTCGGCAGTTGCATTACCAAGAGGTGATGCTGAATTTGAATATTGCAGCATTTCTCCCATACCAACTATACCTTTTCCTGCAGTTGTAGCAGTGGGGGACTGTGATACGGTATTGACACGTACTTTTTTCTCTTTCCCTAGTATATAGCCGAAATTCCTTGTAATAGATTGAAGCATTGCTTTTGCATCAGCCATGTCGTTGTATCCAGGCATGACCCTGTCTGCAGCAATATATGTCAAGGCTACAACAGATCCGCATTCATTCATAGCATCCTTTTTATAAAGAGTCTGAAGAAGCTTATGGAAAGAAAGAGCAGATATATCTATTGTCTTTTCATAAAAATTATAATCAAGGTTTGAGTATGGATGCCCCTTTCTAAGATTTGGCGACATTCCCACGGCATGAAGTACAAAATCAATTCTACTGCCAAAATGATTGATAGATTCATCAACCAATTTTTCAAGGTCTTCAACTGATGTTGCGTCTGCAGCGATTACAGGACTTCCTGTCTTTTCTGAAAGAGATTTGATTGTTCCGAATTTCAAAGCAACAGGAGCATTTGTCAGAACTATTTCAGCCCCTTCATCGACAACCTTTTCTGCAATTTTCCAGGCTATTGAATCTTCATTCAATGCACCGAAAATAATACCTTTTTTATTTTTCAGAATATTGTTTCCCATGATTTTCGATTATAAATGTTTTTCCAAAGATATTCAACTTGAAGTTGATTTCAAACCGAATATTGCTTAAACGAACAGAAAGCTTATCGTGTTCATGTTTGAGTCCACTTTAAAAAGTCCAAAAAATGAGAAATGCCCCCATTACAAAGGCCTGTAGCGGATATAAAAACTTTAAACGATACTTATTAAAGTGGGCTCATGTTTAAGAAAAGAAAAAAAATAATTATGTTGCTGATTGCATATATAAAATGAAGCGACCGGATTACAGAAATTCGAATAGAAAATAACAAAGTCATGTAAAGTAACATAATTGAGTATCTTTGTAAAACAAAGAATTTACTAGTCCAATAAGGAATAGGGTTATCTATATAGTATTTTATCTATATAGTATTATATCTGTAATTTTTATATAAATGCTATGAGGAAGTTAATATTACCATTACTGCTTTTATCATTATCATTCTCAGCTTTCTGTCAGGAAATCTGGAAAGATGAAACAAAATCCTTCGAAGAAAGGACTGATGATTTGATATCAAAAATGACAATAGATGAAAAGATTGACCTACTGCGATCCATTTCACCTAAAAACGACAGACTGGGTATTGATAGGTTTTACCATGGGAATGAGGCTTTACATGGCGTTGTCAGACCAGGAAGATTTACAGTCTTCCCTCAGGCCATAGGATTGGCTTCAATGTGGGATGATGAATTATTATATCAGATTTCAACTGCAATTTCTGATGAAGCCCGTGGTAGATGGAATGAACTTGAAGAGGGAAAAAAACAATATAATCTATATGCAGACCTATTGACATTCTGGTCTCCCACCATTAATATGGCAAGGGATCCAAGATGGGGAAGAACCCCGGAGACATATGGGGAAGATCCTTTCCTATCTGGAGTACTTGGGACTGCTTTTGTTAAAGGTCTTCAAGGAAATGACAAGAAATACATTAAGGTTGTATCTACACCTAAACACTTTGCATGCAATAATGAGGAACACAACCGTTTTTCATGTAATGCGGAAATAAGTGAGAAACAACTTCGTGAATATTACCTTCCAGCATACGAAATGTGTGTAAAAGATGGAAAAGCAGAGGCTATTATGGCCTCATATACATCAATCAATGGAATACCTTCGTGTTGCAATCCATGGCTATTAAACAAGGTTCTAAGAGAAGATTGGGGATTTAACGGATATGTCGTATCCGATTGTGGCGGTGTCGGACATATTATTCATTCCCATAAGTTTGTAAAGTCACCTGAAACTGCTGCAATGCTTGCCATAAAAGCAGGTCTTGACCTGGAATGTGGTGACTATATTTACATACAACCACTTAAAAAGGCATATGAGATGGGAATGGTTTCTGAGGACGATATCAATCTTGCAGCGAAACGTTTACTGCTTTCAAGAATGAAACTTGGCCTCTTTGATAGTGACAGAAATAATCCATATAGACATATAGATCCTTCTGTTGTCGGCTGCGAGAAACATCAGGCACTTGCTTTGGAATCAGCTAGAAAATCCATTGTTCTTCTTAAAAATGAGAACAGGATTCTTCCCATTAATAATAAAATAAAGTCTATTGCTGTGGTTGGAAACAATGCCGCACACTGTGAATTTGGAGACTATAGCGGGACTCCGACTGTAGAACCTGTTTCAGTACTGAAAGGAATTCAGGAAATTGCAGGAAAGAATGTTAAGATCAATTATGCAGAGTGGAAATCAGCCAGTGACGAAACGGATTTTGTTGAAGCAAAATACTTCCCGGACGGATTGAATGCCAAGTATTATTCAGGATTGAATTTTGATGAGTTGATATTCGAGAGGGATGAACCATACATTTATTTTGAACCTGGCAATCAGGCTCCTCATCCTTCAATCCCTGTAGACCACATGTCTGCCATATGGTCTGGTAAACTGATTCCTGATGTAACTGGTGATTATATTTTCAAGATAAATGTTACAGGATCGGAAATAGGTTTTTACATAAATGGTGAAAAAATCAACAAAGATGGTGTTTCATACAAAAACATGCCTGTCAGACTTGAAGCTGGGAAATCATATGATATGATGGTAAAATACAGACTTCAAAGGGATATAGGTGCCGTTGTATCACTTAAATGGAAAAAACCGGATTCAAAGAAAAAATATATTTTTGAAGATGCTTGTAATGTCGCTTCAAATAGTGATATTGTTGTTGCTGTTATGGGTATTAATAAGAATTATGAACAAGAAGGCAGGGATAGAAGTTATCTGACTCTTCCTGAGGAACAGATTGATTTTCTTAAAGCAATTTACAGTGTAAACCGAAACGTTGTTCTTGTACTTGTATCTGGCAGTTCTATGGCCATTAACTGGGAACAGGATAATTTGCCTGCCATTGTAGATGCTTGGTACGGAGGGGAATTCGGAGGGAAAGCAGTTGCTGAAGTTCTATTCGGAAAGTATAACCCTGCAGGACGTCTTCCGCTTACATTCTATAAGGATATGGCTCAATTACCACCATTTGATGATTATGATATCACCAAAGGACGTACATACAAATATTTCAATGGAGAGCCATTATATCCTTTCGGTTTCGGTTTAAGTTACACTTCATTTGATTACAGCAATCTTGTTGTAAATGAGAAAGAATCAAGTATTGAAGTAAATTTCAAGGTAAGAAATTCAGGAAAGGTTTCAGGTGATGAAGTTCCCCAGGTCTATGTAAGAATAAAGGATTACGAAGGAGAATCTCCTATCAAGGAACTGAAAGGTTTTAAACGAATCAATCTTGCAAAAGGTGAAACGAAAGATGTTTCCATAGAAATTCCTAAAGAGCAGCTACGTTTCTGGAGTGATGAAAGGAAATGTTTTGTTACCACTAAAGTGATTCCTGAAATATTTGTCGGTTCATCCTCAACAGACATCAGGCTTCACCAGGACTAAAAATGATTATATCGGAATAATACATAAAACAAACAATGAGCACACTTGAAAAAGTCAAATATTGAGAAACGCCCCAATTTCAGAGACCTGTAATAGTGGTAAAAATGATAAAAGAAACCTTTTCAAGTAGACTCAACAATTTTAAAAATTAATATCATGAAAAGAATAATAGCCATAGTTGTTCTAATTTCTCTTATAGGTTTTTCAGAAGCAAAAGTTGTACTTCCATCATTGTTCACGGACAATATGGTACTTCAAAGAGATACAAGAGCACCTTTCTGGGGTAAAGCAACTCCAGGAAGTATAGTAAAGATTCTGACAAGTTGGAATAAATCTAAATACTCAGTGAAAGTCAAGGAAGACAGTACATGGATGATAAGCATACAGACACCTGGCGCAGGTGGACCATATACGCTTTCATTTACAGATGATGAGACTATCACATTGTCAAATGTTCTAATAGGAGATGTATTTCTATGTTCTGGACAATCTAATATGGAAATGAAAATGAAAGGATATGTAAGTCAACCTGTTGACCATAACGCAGATAGAATTGTTAATGCTAAGCCATCAAAGCCAATAAGAATCTTCAGTATTCCAAGAACATGTTCAACATACCCATTGGATAGAGTAAACTGCAAATGGGAAGAACATACCAGAGAAGCTGTTGCCAACGTAAGTGCTGTTTCATATTATTTTGCTGAAACAATGCAAAATGCGTTGGAGATACCAATCGGTATTATTGTTGCAAGTTGGGGTGGGACGACGATTGAAGCATGGATGACTGAGGAATCTCTGGAGAAGTGCTGTCCGGGAGAATTCAAGTTTGACCATCTTGGCAAAAGAGAAAACAGCCAAGGATTTGAAGGACGTGAAGCTACAATGTACAATGGGCAGATTGCCCCATTGATTCCTTTTTCCATCAAAGGACTTATTTGGTATCAAGGTGAATCCAATAGAACGAGATATAAACAATATACAAGACTTCAGCCGGAATACGTAAGTATGATGAGAGAAAAATTCCAGAGTCCGGATGCCGGGTTCTATTTTGTCCAGATAGCACCACATTTATATGATAATGATCCAAATGGATGGGGTAGTGGATATTTTTGCGAAGCGCAGGCATCTACTTTGAAAACCATACCTCATAGTGGTATGGCTACGACTTTGGATATTGGTGACGATCAGACTATTCATCCACATCAGAAGCCTATCGTAGGACAGAGACTAGCATATATTGCCCTATACAAAGATTATGGATTCACAGAAATAGAAGCAGAAGCACCAACATATAAATCGATGACAATAAAGGATAACAAAATCATTATTGAATTTGATAACTGTCATGAAGGAATCTCCCCAATTGTTGCCAATATTCCCGGATTTGAAATAGCTGGTGAGGATAGGGTATTCCATAAAGCTGATGCTTTCAATAACAATCCAAATAGACAACAGGTAAATGTTTCATCAAAGGAAGTGCCAAATCCAGTAGCAGTTAGATTCTGTTTTAGAAATTTTCAGTCAAGTACTTTAAAGAACAATTTTGGCATACCTGTAGGTCCTTTTAGAACTGATGACTGGGAATAGGAATTAAAATTCATAAGACAAATACTATCCCTGATACAAAACAGTCCCGAAGACATTACATATTTGTCTTCGGGATTGTTTTCACTTTATTTTACTATATCACAGGAGAAAAGTCAAAACAGGAGGAAACAATACAATCATCCTCCTGTTTAATAAGATCTATTTGTTCAACTTTATATTTATTTCAATGGAGTTATCCTTGCAACCCAGCCACCTCCAGGTGCCATTGATATATTTAAGATATCACCACTTTTAACATTGTCAAATCCCTTTACATAATCTATTGCACGGATATCTGCATTAATACCATCCTTATAGAATTCCATTTTGTAATTACCCTTAGGAAGAAAACTTAAATCAATTTTAATCTGACGTGCAGACCAGTCGGTTATTGCTGCAACATACCAGTTATCCCCATTTCTTCTGGCCAAAGAAACATACTCACCAATTTTTGAGTCAAGAGGCTTTGTTTCATCCCATACAAGAGGGAATGAGGTAAAGAATTCTGTACATTCATTTTCCCTGTAATAGTCACTTGGTGGGTCTGGTAACATCTGCATTGGACTTTCAATGACAAGTGATAATGCCATTGAATGAACTCTTGTACCTTGTCCTGTTGGAGGATTAGTGTTACGGAAAGCGGACTTGGTTGAATTATAGGTAGTACATGGTATGAAATCAGCAGGCCCGGCAACACCTCTAATAAATGGAAGAAGGCATTCATGGTGAGGATCTTCATAACTTACACAAGTATTATATTCAAAATCAACCAGACCTTCTCTTGTCAAAATATTAGGATACATTCTTCTAATTCCATTTGGAACGCATCCACCATGGAAGTCTATTACCATTTTGTATTTTGCGGCTTCTGCAGCAGCTTTCTCATAAAAATGGGAAATCAACTGATCATTTCTATCCATAAAGTCAACCTTTATACCTTTAACGCCCCACTCAGAAAACTGCTTGAAAGCTTTATCCATCTGAACCTCCAGATTATCATGTGTAACCCATAGCATTAGATTCACACCTTTTGATTTGGCATAATCAGAAACTTCTTTCATGTTTATATCAGGAACTGGTTTTGTCAGATCTTGATTCTGCCTGTTCCAGCCACTCCATCCATCATCAAATAAAAAATATTTCAGTCCATAATGAGCAGCAAAATCAATAAGATATTTTGCTGTTGCGGTATTATTACCTGCTTTGAAATCAGTGCCATAGATGCCATTACGTGCCCACCAGTCAAATGTCACCCAACCTGTCTGAATCCATGATGGATCGTCAATGCAGCATTCGGAAGCAAGAAGATATACAAGTTGATTTGATAGAAGACCAGAATCATCATCACTGAATGCGAAAGCACGCCATGGAAAACTTCTGGAACCTGATGTCTTGGCCATGAATTCCTCCTCATCTTTTACATCCTGGTCTGAATACTTGTCACCGGTATTATGCAGAGCCTTAGGATATTTCCAGAAAGCAGCTCTTAAATTTTCACCATCCTTTTTCAGCCACATGACAGGATAATCATGAACATCTGATTCAAGGAACAATATATCTTCACCAGATGGTAATTTGACAAAAACAGGTAGGTTGGCGTTGGATTGCTGAGCAGCCTGTGATATTGAAGTTTCATAATAAGCTGACTCTCCAGAACGAATATCAAGAATCTTCTCTGATTGCCATATTAATTTGGAAGAAGTATCAATAATATACTTCGCTGATTCTTTGGAAATAATTATTTCTCCATCTATTTCAGAAATTATTCTGTATGCAGCACCATTATCATAAAGTCGTACTGCAAGGGAAGATTTGTCGGAAAATTTAACTACAATTTCATTATACTTATCAACAATCTGAGCATTTTTCTCCTTAATAACCGGAGTAACAATTCTGTCAATACTATTAATTATAACTTTCTTGATTCTCGCATTTTCAACTGGAATTTGTCCTTTATCTGAATCAATAAAGATATCTTTTGCAGTTAGGATTGTATTTCCATTGTTTTTAAAATCAATGGAAACCCTGTTTTCAACTTTGATAGTAGCAGTGTATTTTCCTCCAGGTGAAGATAACTCCACATTTTTAGAAAGAACGGGTGCTACTGCAAAAATAAGCGGTGCCAATAACATTAATCTTTTCATAATTCTTATTTAGTAAGGGATTGGAAAAACCAATGGATGAATTATCGTGTATCAATTGTCAAATTTAATAAAAATATGCTATTAATTTTGTATGATTACTCGATTACATTTCCAATATAGCTTCTATGATTACTATGTTAATTTTTTGATAGAACAATCCAAATTAAGTAAATTTGAGAATGAATTGTCACTATACTCGTCAGGGTAATCAAAAGTATTTCACTGATTTATGAATTTTTAATTAATTACTCATATGAGACTATTTAAATCATTTGTTCTGATAATATTGGTCTTTATCACAATTACTAATACTAATGCACAGAACTATTCAAAAAAGATGCCTGTCCGTAATTTTTACGAAATGATGGACAGTGTCAAGCAAGGATGGAACAGCTGGGATGTCAGAAGCATGTTTACCCAGTTATACCTTCCTTTATCATTCTCAATAAAGGTTGCACTTGTTGATGACAAAGGAAATGTGGCTGATGACCTTAGGGCCGGTAATACCCGGGATGATGCAGCTATGGTACATCCTCATACACACTCCTTCGATGGAACATACAGCGAAGTGGATGCTTCATGGCATGGTGTTTCTGTTAAACTACAATCCACATCTGAAGGTGACAGACTGATTATGCTTGTTACTCCGATAGAAAAAGCAAAAGGTGTATATATACGTGTTAGCCCGCAATACGCATGGGAACATTTTTCTATAATAACAGGGAAAGATATCATAGAAAAAGACATAGATAAGTTTCACTTTAAAACCTGTGATAACATATTTCATATGATTGGATCTGTAAAGGGTGAAAATATGGTTGCAACAGGGCAATATTATTTATGCGATGCAAACTCTCCTGTACTTATTTACACTGGAGAAGAAATCAGTGTCGAAGATGCTAAAAAATTGTTACAAGAAAAGAAAACAGTTTTTGAGAATAAAGGACGTATGGATTATGGAGATAAATATGACGTATACAATGCAATACAAAGCATATTGGCGTGGGATACTGTATATGATCCCGGTGATGACGTAGTTGTAAGTCCTGTCAGCAGAAACTGGTGTCTTCGCTGGTCAGTCGTTGATAACTTTGGTGGGTATATGCTATTTGACTGGGATACATTCTTTGCTACCCAAATGTTTGCAGCATGCGGCTGCAAGGAACTTGCATATTCCAATGCATTTCAGATTCTTGCATCTATAGATAAACTTGGATTCCTGCCAAAAACTACAAGCGACCACGAGAATTACACAAAAGACTGTTCCCAGCCACCCGTCGGTTCCATGTCTGTATGGAAAATATATGAGAAGTTCCATGAAAAATGGTTTCTAGAACTCACATACGAACGTCTTTTGACTTGGAACAAGTGGTGGCTTGAAAAGCGTCAGTTCGATGGTCTTCTTTGTTGGGGCAGCAATAGAATTAAAAACCGTTTGGGCGAAAGGAATACTGGTAGCAGAAATAGTGCAATACTGGAAAGTGGACTTGACAATTCCCAGATGTATGATGATGTTTCATTCAATTATGAGACTGAGCTTTTGAATCTTCAGGATGTAGGTCTGACAAGTTTGTTTGTAACGGACTGTGATTACCTTGTTAAAATAGCAAAAGAACTTGGTAAAAATTCTGACGCCAAAGAACTTCAGAAATGTGCTGATATATACAGAAAGAGCATTCAGAGATTCTGGTGCGAAGAAGATGGTATGTTCTACAACATCTCTACCGAAACCAAGGAATTCAACAAGAGAGTCTCATGTACCAACTTTTATGTATTGCTTGCAAATGCTGCAACAAAACAACAGGCAGAGAGAATTGTTAAGGAACATATGACAAATGAAGAAGAATTCTGGGGAGAATGGATTCTTCCTATGGCGTCAAAAAAAGACAAGGCTTACGACGTTCAGAACTATTGGAAAGGAAGAATCTGGGGACCGACAAATTACCTAGTATACATGGGACTAAGAAATTATGATTTCCCTGAGGTGAGAAAGGAATTTGCCGAAAAATCAGCAAAACTTCTTCTTAAAGACTGGATTCCAAACGGATATATATACGAAAACTGGAATTCAAAGACCGGAGTAGGGAATGACGCTTCAAACAGTGACTGGTTCTATCACTGGGGTGCACTGCTTGGATATATTGATTTACTTGAAAAGTAGAAAACAACCAAACAGTCAATTAATAAATATTAAATAAAAAGTGCTCCGTTACCGGAGCACTTTTTGCTATATACTTAAAAATTATGTTTATAATATCATAAACAGTTGATTATCATCGAAAACTTGTTACCTGTCAATTCTCACTACTTTAATTCCTTTAGCAGGTACATTAAACGAAGTCGAAGAGTTCTTGTCAATGATTGTTCCATAGGCATTTGATTCATAAGCCTTATTGCCTTTCTGCAGAACAAATGTAGCAGACTGGTCCTTATCAGAATAAGAATGAAGGAAAACAAGCATTGATTTATTCTGATTGATAGGACGGATGCATGATATCTGAACAGATTTATCTGCATTAAGTTCAAAAGGTGCTTTGCATGAATAGTTCTCATTGACAAATGCAGGTATTAGTTTTCTGCTTTGGGAAACAGCAAACATATTGGCATCTGATGGATCATATGTACTGTTGGAAGGATTAAGAATATATTTGAATGTAACTTTACCTTCCTGGGACAATTGGAAATTGGTATGCCAGTGGTTATTCATTACCCAGTACCAAACTGTAGGAAGATTTGGAGTCTGTAAACGCCATAAATGACCGCCTTCTGCACTACCTATCATATTGGCAGAAAGATCACCAACTTCAAAAACCGGAGAATTCAAGGAACAAATAGTAACATTTGAAAGGGAATCAGATATATTGACCCATCTCTGTGAAGCAATCCAGTTCTTATTTCCTTGTCTCCACTGATCTTTATTAAGTTCCATAACTCCCCAAGGTATATCTGATCTAAGAACAGGTTTTTCCATACCGAAGGAAAAACCAATATGAACACCTTCTTTCTCAAGAATAGGCAATTTGTCGATTGTGTTAGCAATATATACAAATGGTTCACCTTCAATAAGGGTAATTTCTCTTGTAAGGGATTTACACCCATCTGCTTTTGAGACAATAGACAAGGTTTTAACGACAGGACCATATTCTTTCCATTTAAGCTCAACATCGTAAGCCTGGGAAGCACCGAAATAATTTCCTCTGCTAATGAGATATCTGTATGTATTGATTGTGAATGGATATTTAACATTGGCAAATTCCTTACCATTTGTAACCAAACTGGCAATGTCACCTGTAAACTTATCTATTTTGACTGTAGTAAATTCATTTGAAATCTGGCATGTCTTTGAAGGGAATGGCAGGCTGGTGATACAATCCGCCTGAGCTAGGATAAAATTCTTTGAAGAAAGAGCTGGAATGTCTTTAGCATAGAAAACAAGAGTTCCATCGGATAAAATCTGGGTTGGCACGTCATTACCGGTAGAAGCATCTTTTACATGATTGAACTGTGAATTTGGCAGTGAAACAATGCCGCTTCTGACAAAAGATTCTGTGTTGAAAACAGCAATTGTGTTGGATGATGAAGACTCATTTTTCAAACTAGGCAACGCCTTGATTGTCAGATCTTTTGCAAGACTATCTGTTGTTGTGAAATAACCATATTTGACGTCAAGTATTCTTTGTGAAATAGGTTTATCGGGATATATATAGGCCCATGTATGTTCCGTTCCCATAATAGTATTTCTCCATGCATCCTGGACTTCACTTTCAGGAATAGGATTTCCGGTAATACAGCTAAGAATTTCGGACTGCATGAGGGTTTCCTTTACTTCTCTGTGATGACTTGTATACTTGGCACTTGTACCCAAACCATCAGTCCAGTATTCTGTATAGTCACCAGATACTGTTGGAATGGATTCTTCGTGTTTTCTATAAGCTTCTACAATATCCTTTGAACTGGCAATTTTAAGATGAGGGTAGGCATATTCCTCGTTCCAGCTCTTAACTGCATCAGGTAGGTCAGCATCAATAGGAACATTGTCTGACATACACCAAGCCATTGGGAAAACATCAAAAACATAACTACTGTCTGCTTCAACTTTAGGAAGTTGCTGCTTGATATATGTATCAATGAATCTATCCCTAGGATTATTTGTCCTGGTCACTACAGGAAGCTTACTTTTATCTTCGAGTCCAAGATTCTTAAAGAAGAAATCATTACGTTTATCCATACCTGCAGTGTAAGGACCTGGCTGGATATAAAGAAGTTTTGTCTTTCCATCAGGTGCAAGCCAAAAACGTGGATGGTAATCAAGTTCACGTGCTCTGCCGACACGGTCACCAGCATTCGGTAGAGAAATGATATTCTTGACACCTGTAATATCTGCAATTGCAGGCATACCCCATGAAATACCAGGAATATCTACAATTACCATAGTATTGATATCAACACCGGTAAGCTTACTTATTCTCTTTGATGGTGAATACAACTCAAGTAATTCGGGCTCATGAGACGCTGTAGTATGTGTATTGATATATGTGGCATCAACTGATATATAGCCTTTCTTAATCCCTTCAATCAATCTTTTGCATTTTTCGGGAGACTCTGTTGCAAGATACCTTTCAACAGCCCATGATACTTCAGTATTCCATACAAATCTTGCATCTTCAGGATAATCCTTAGTTGCCTCACCAAGTAGGATGGCCTGTTCAAGATTCTGTTTATGTATAAACTCAACTATTTCATGTGTATGAGTATAACCGATATCAACATGCGCATGAGGATACATAAGAATTGTCCAATGCCTCATTTTGGGAACAATAAGGTTCTCAGACTTGATTATTATACCATTATTTAGAATATCCATCTTGATGGTATCAGCAGATGAAACTCCTATATTCTCAGGCAAAATAACATCAGTCTGTTTATTGGTGGTTTTATTAATTGAAATTTTTTGTCCGTTTACCTTGACATCGGAAATGGATTCATCTGATAGAATCTGAACAAGTCTACCTACCTTTGAGCCATCGTAATACTTATATCTATCAGTGACTGAGATAGTCTGAGAGAAAACAGGTATCAGCAAAGAGGAGAGTAGTGCTGTAAGTAATGCTCTTTTCATAAATGATTTAAGGAATATTTAATAATTTTTTTATAAAAACGAGCCCACTTGAAAAAGTATGTTTTGTTGCGTTTACCACTGAAATAGATACATACAACGGAGGTGTTCCTCAATTTTGGACTTTTTCAGGTGGGTTCCAAAAACAAATTTAGTTAAAAACTTTCGATTTTTGGGTAGTTGATGATAATCAAGTTGGTTTATCTGAAGAAACTACATTAAAAAGGATCCAGCATGGAGTACTCCATGCTGGATTCAAAATAAGTTACATAAGATTAATTGATATATGATACTTAATCTTCAATAATAACACGAAGACCTGTATTCCATACTTTAATCCATGGAAGATATGTTCTACGGGAAGAACATGTACTGCGTTTTGCCCTGTCATACCATGAACCCCCTCGAACCACATATTCTGGAGTATTAGTGTTGGTTGGATCAGGATATACAACAGACTTTGTCCATTCTGCAACATTACCATTCATATCATAAAGTCCCCAAGGATTCGCTTTATAATGTTTTGGTGTTGTCAGTAGCATATGATGGTCATTCACATCATTGTCCTTTGGAATATAAGAAAGTACCCTGAACAAAGGATCTGTCTCAGGAATTGGTTTAGGGTCAACCCCACGGACGGCCATCTTATTAAGTTGGCTGTCACCCATATTGTCATATTCACCATAATTAGAATTGACATTGCCATACCAGAAATCATTATCAGAACCTGCCCTTGCAGCCCATTCCCATTGTTCTTCTGTAGGAACCGTGACATTCATGCCTGTCTTTTCTGACATCTTCTGACAGAATTCCATAGCTTCATCAAGACTAATCTTTGTAGCAGCCAAAGTATCGGCATTGACAGGATAGCCAGGAGTAGTGTGGTCTTTCCAATGCTGTCCTATACAACGTGAATCATGAGAAGGAATCATAGTGCGAACCTGAGCGTTAGTCAATTCAGTAGTAGCCATCCAGAATGGTTTCTTGATTGTAACTTTCTTCTTAGGAGCAGACATTACCTTATCATTTCCCATAATATATGTTCCAGCTGGAATTCTAACAAACTCAAGTGAGATTCCAGGAGCAAGTTCAACGATCTTCTTCTCTGAATTTCCCTGCATTGCTTTTGCTTGTTCAGCAGTGAATGGGAATCCCTTGACTTTAATTTCCTTAACCTTTTGAGGTGCAGGACGTTCCGGCATTACAGGAGTAACAGCTGGAAGAGAATCAAGATGTTTCTGATATTCACGGACTTCAGCTTCCCAGTCAACAGGATTAAGTGAGTATTTAGCCATAAGCTCCCTACGTCTTGCCTTCTGATCGACAACTGTACCATCAGGAATTTTATGTGGACTTGCAAGTGCAGTATTATTATATGGCATATTCATATCAAGCCACATATATAGGATTCTCATTTCGGAATCAGTCAGTTTGACTCCATGATGACCAAATCTAAGCATACGAAGCATTTCTGAATTATAAGCAGAATACTCGTATGGATTCAGAACTTCCATTTCTGTTTCAGGACCCTGACGATAGAAATAAGGGTGGAATTGAAGATAACTTTTTGAGTAAATGACTCCATCACTATATGCTATCGTATCCATTCTTCCGCCTGTATAATCAATGCCTGCTGTATGTTTTTCTGAATTATGACATGCTATACATGCACGATTTAGAATTGGCTGGATATCCTGTTCAAAATTAATTGCACGTGGACTACCTAAAGCCTTTTCCAGTTCATGGGGCTTGATAGTTGAAGCTATTGTACGCTTAGGCATGGCTATCTGGTTCTGGTTTTCATGACATCCGACACATGAAACAGTTTCACCAGGCATACCAATTGTCCAGCTTCTCATCCATTGAACAGCACGACCAAGTGAATCAACTGGCTGAATAGAGAAAGGCATATTAGCAGGTACTTTGAAGATGGCAGAACCATCAGCTTCTACCGGAACATATCCCAGTAGTCTCTTGATATCCCATCCTGACTGAATACCGTTCCATATATGGTCAGATAAAGTATGAAGGTAGTCATACTCATAAGCATAGATTCTTAACTGCTTGACAGTTCCTCTAGGAACTCCTTTAAGTCCCTGGCCTTCGTAAATATCCTGAATAAACATGGTTGCTTCCTTACTTGCATTTGAAAGGTCCATAGGAACCCTTTCTGGAATATTTACAGGAACTGATCTCTTACGGACAGGTATTGAATTAATATATCCTTCGCCTTCACAATCCTTGATGAGAGTCATATTGTCATATATATCAATAAGATATATTCCCCATAAGGATCTTTCTGATAATTTAGCTGTAACAAGGAAATACTTGTCAGTAAGAGGATGTGGTTTAAGGAATTGAGGCCAAACACCATCTACCAGTTGGTCTATTACAAGATTTTCAATTGGTCTTTGGCTATGAGGAAGTTCCTGCACCATACCTTCAACACCTGCTCTATTTTTGGTAGGATCGAAAATAATCAAACGACCTGAACGTGGAGTCCCATGGTGGCCTGAAATAACACCAATGAATCTATTACTGTTTTCAGGAAGTTGTTGCATGTCGAAAGTAGAATTTGGGAACATACTACCACTTCCAAATAGTGCACGTTGCTCAGTACCATCAGGATTCATAGTAAATACTATTCGGGAATAGTAGTGAGTCAGGTCAGTGTATTCCCACCTTGTATACATAACCTTGCCGTTTTTAAGAACAGTTGCATTCCAGTTATTATCCTGGTCATATGTTAGACGGCGTAATTTATGTGTTTCAGGGTCATAAAGTGAATAGTTTCCAACTGCATCAGAACCACTGACACATGGCACACCATGATAACCGATATTAGTACATGCCATAATCTTACCACTAGGAAGATAACTAGCATCGAAACATTCAACATCCTGGTCATCTACTACTGTAACCTGGTGAAAATTTGATGCATCACGATTAACTTCATAGACCTGTAATCTTTTTAATTCATCTGTACTTGTAAATAGTATCCTGTTTGCATCCCAGTGAAGCATGGCATCTGTAATCAGGTTGCCATTTGGCGCATGATAAATAATCTTTTCTGTAGGATTTCCAGAACGGAGACCGGATAATTGAATCAGTGAAGCGTCAAACCCAGATCTTGAGCCTGAAAGCTGACATGTCCAGTTACTTGGCTGAGTGCCAAGTTGAGGTGCCATAGCAGCCCTGGATTCAGTGGAAAGATTATATTTGGTAACAACGATATCATCGGTAATGTTAGGATTGGACAATAAGATTTCCCTGGAAAGATCAACAACTCTGGAACATTTTTCAATATCTGAAAGAGTGTTTATCTTCATGCCGGAAAGTTTTATAAACTCATCCACCTTATTCTGCATTGCGGTTTTATCATATCCCTTTGAACTACTGAAATCATTGTAGGCTTTAATGACAGATTCTGGTTTCATATAGTCAAATTTAACCTTTATATCATATAGCTCAACAATGTACTTGTTCAGTTTAATACATGCCTTTATCTGTTCCTTTTCAGATGAAATGGACTGTATATCAGAAAGTTGCTTGTCAAATTCAGCCCTGTCAGGGAGATTAAGTAACTTGAAATTGTTTTCAATGGACTCAATTTCATATTTAAGACCTGGAGTCTTCAACCAATTGTCAATTGAAGTACTGATATAAGGCATAAGTTCTGTTTTGATTTCCTTGACATTCTTGGTCAAAGTCCTCGCTTCAACCATTTCTGAAGAAGAAAGAATCTTAAACTTGACACTTGAGAGCGGATTGGTGTTTTGATCGACAATACCGATTTCAGATACAAACTTTACAAAGTTTTTACCATGTATATCAATGGCAAGAACCGCAGGTGCCTGCATCAGCACACCATCAGAATAAAGCTTGTTATGGATAGTAAAGTTGTCATTGGATGAATTTTTCTTACGCCAGATAGAATTGTGGGAAGCCTGCTGAAAAACTGGAGTAAGATCAGACAACCAAGTCTCTTTGCCGTCAGCTGAAATGAATTTTGCTTCAGCCCACAAGGCAAAATCGTAATCGTATCCATCTGGAGTAGGATCAATTACAAATGATAATTGTTCAATACCATTCAAGTCTATTTCGATAAGTTCTGAATTATCTTCCTTCCTAAATTCCTTAGATTGAAAAATAACTGGATTCAAAGATTTCTCCAAAAAGGCGTGCTTCACCGCCAGAACTTCATCTAACCAATCCTTTTGTACTGTTTTTACTGTTTTCTTCTGTGCAAAAGAAGCGGAAAAAAGGATTGTTAGAACTAAGATTAATAAAAATTTCCGTTGCATATGTGTTAATTTTAATTTGATACAAATCCTATCTAGCAAAGATACAATAAAATGTCAATATTTATGACTTATAGACAAACAAAAGAAGTAACTATTTAGTCACTATGGGTAAAAACAACCATTAATGCATCAAGCAAACATTCCAGAAAGAGATCAATTGTTGATATTTGAAACAGGTGCTTAAAGGTTACGAAAGAAAAAAATACAATCCATAATTAATTAGAAATATGACAGGGCTTGAATATGATATGCAGTATTGAGTCCACTTTAGTAATGGTAAAAAAATAACTT